>NZ_JAUBVX010000063.1:0-36415 GCF_036706065.1 Microcoleus sp. A2-C3
GTGCGGCATCCGAGGCGAGATGTGGCGAGGGCGGCTTCGCAGCCTGAGTGTCCAGCACCTACTACGATGATGTCGAAGCTGTCTTGGAATTGTACTGGGGTTTGTGCGGTCATGATCTGCGTTTGAGTGGCAAGGACTCGTACTTTATTTTAGCAGTAATTTGGATAAGTAGGTAAGCGTAAAAAGAGCATAATATTTGGCAAATAATTGGTGGGCGGGCGAGAATTATACCCATAATAAATAAATAAGAAAAATCATTTTTTTGTGGAACGGGCATCTTGCCTGTTCCGAGGCTGGCTGATAGCCCATCCCTATCTTCACGGCAGTCACGAGTGGTGTATTCAGAATAACACTTGCGGAGGCAGGGTATATTGAGTCATAAGCAAATGGACATCATACACTCAAGAAACACACTCTCGCCAATACACGCGGGGGTTATTGTCTCCAGTCGGCGCATCACTATTAAAAGAAATATCATTCATTGTACTCCCATTCTGTGGTATCTGGGTGCGATCGCCCGATCGTCCTGCACGCGCGATCGCCCCAGTTACACTCTGTACTCCCATTTAACACCAATTCCCACAACCAATGCCACCATAGGAGAGATTCCCAACCGCGATCGCATTAATTGCCGAGTTAATCTCAAAGATAAAATCTCCAACCTAAAATCGATCGACTCGCTCTACTTTATTAATAGCACCTAAATAATGTATGATTGTCACCAAACCTTAAGCAACAAAAATTTCCGTGTTAGAAGCCTTCGTATTTGCCACAATATTGTGCGGTTTTTTTGGTATCATCCTTAAAAAGAACCTGGTGATGAAGATCGTCTCTATGGACGTGATGAGCACCGGTGTAATTGCCTATTATGTCGTGATTGCATCCCTAAATGGCTTGTTCACGCCAATTATGGGAGAAGTCAAAAATAGAGCTTTCGCCGATCCCGTTCCCCAGGGGATCATCTTAACTGCGATCGTCATCGGCTTTTCGATTCAAGCCCTGATGCTGGTGGGTGTGATGAAGCTAGCACGAGATAACCCCACATTGGAAACCAGCGAGATCGAGAAAAATAACACGCCGTAAACCCATCCATGAATATTATTACGATCGCTTGGCTGACCATACCATTTTTTATCGGATTCGTCATTTATTTACTCCCCAAGCTTGACAAATATCTCGCCTTAGCAGTCACCTTTGTTTCGGCCGGCTATGCGCTACAACTATTTCTCGAAAAGTCACCGGTTAAACTACAGTTACTAGATAATTTCGGCGTTCAAGTAGTCGCAGATCATTTAGGCGCATACTTTATATTGACAAATGCCATAGTAACTGCTGCCGTGATTTTTTACTGTTGGGACAGTGGTAAATCAGCCTTTTTTTACTCCCAGATGATTATTCTGCATGGTAGTATAAATGCTACCTTTATCTGTGTAGATTTTGTCAGTTTATATGTCGCCCTAGAAGTCAGCGGAATAGCAGCTTTTCTGTTAATTGCCTATCCTCGCACCGATCGCTCTTTATGGGTAGCCTTGCGCTATCTATTTATCAGCAACACCGCCATGCTATTTTATCTAGTAGGCGCAGTGCTAGTCTATCAAAAACATAATTCCTTTTTGTTTGATGGCTTAAAAGGTGCGCCACCAGAAGCCTTAGCCCTGATTTTTCTGGGATTATTGCTCAAAGGGGGGATTTTTGTATCGGGATTGTGGCTGCCGCTAACTCACTCAGAATCAGAAACCCCAGTATCTGCTTTACTCTCAGGAATTGTCATCAAAGCCAGTATTTTACCTCTCTTGCGCTGTGCTTTAATTTCCGACGATATTGGTAATATCGTCAAAATATTTGGCGTAGCAACAGCCTTGATGGGGGGATTTTATGCCGTCTTTGAAAAAGACACCAAACGGATGTTAGCCTTCAGCACAATTGGCCAGTTAGGCTTTATTTTAGCAGCACCAGAAGTCGGTGGATTTTATGCGCTGACTCACGGTTTAGTGAAATCCAATCTATTTTTAATTGCAGGTTCATTACCAAGTAGAAACTTCAAAGAACTACAATCTAAACCGATTGATCCAAACCTTTGGATTGCCCTAGTTATCGCCAGTCTATCGATTTCCGGCTTTCCTTTGTTGGCAGGATTTGGGTCTAAAGTGTTGACATTAACAAGTGTAGCACCTTGGCAGGTAATCCCTATGAATATCGCCGCCGCAGGCACAGCCATAGCCTTCGCCAAATTCATCTTTATCCCGCGCGGAGAAAAACAGGAAGTCAAGTCCGGTTTGTGGCCTGCCGTCATCCTCTTAATTAGCGGGCTAATTATCGCAAATGTAGTATACTTAGATGCTTATACCATTGAAAGCATCATCAAAGCACTTATCACGATCGCGATAGGGTGGCTGATTTATGTTTTAATTATTAAACGGTTAGCGATCGCTCTGCCGCGTGTACCTGAGCAATTCGATCATCTGGTAGGTGTGATGACTCTAACTTTGATCGTACTTTTTTGGATGGCATTAGCGACAGGAACCCACAGTTAAATCGAAATTGCGATCACTAACAGTAAGGGTATGTAAGAAACATCTGTTCAGTTGACAGTTGACAGTTGACAGTTGACAAAAGAAGGAAGAGGATTGGAGTAATGAATTGTCTGATTTTATTTGCTCCCTAAAAGAGAGAGGCTTTAAACCAATTCTTTCTGGTAAAACTAGAAACTATCTTGTAATTGTCTCCGTTTATCTGCCTGATATCTGCGGTTGTTGCAGCAATGAAATATTTATGCAAGAAGTTTAAAAAAGAAAAAAGATGATTGGAAGTTTGATATTACGATTGACAATTTGGTTTTTGTTGACAGCCGATTTCACTGTGCCAAATATCATCATTGGTATAGCGATCGCATTTCTCCTCCCCCGCGGCTATACATCCCCGGAACGGATAAAGGATTGGCTAAGTATGCTCAAAAAAATCCTGATTGCGATTCCAGTAGCATACATTGAGGCTTTTGAAATTATCATTCGTCCCCATAACGGAGAAGACATGATTTTGGAACGGGCAAAAATGAAACGATCGCCGATCATGATATTTCTGGATGTATTTCTAATCACCTTTACACCCAAAACAATTGTGGTGAAATACAACGAAGAAGGCTGCTACGAAGTTCACCGGATTTTCCCGATTAAAAAATCATGAATTGGCTCTTAATTGCGATGATTGCAGCGATGCTAATCCCCATGTACGAGGCATTGACGGATGATGATGTTTGGCAGAAAATGTTGGCATTGGCCAGTATTTCCACAAAGGCAGGAATTATGACTTTGTTCATATCTGTCTTGCGCGATGATTGGATGATTGGCGCTGTGGGGGCGATTATCCTCACCGTAGGAAATGCGGGATTAATGCTGTTGGCACATATCATAAAACGACTGGACGACCTATGATTATTGATGTTTTGAGTTATTTCTTGATGGTTGTAGGAGTATTCTTCTGGTTTTGGGGAACTTCTCACCTACTCGGCAAGCGATCGGTATTATTTAAGTTACACAGTCTTTCGGTTGCGGATACCTTGGGTTCCATGCTAATAGTGATCGGGCTGCTGATCAAAATACCTAGTAGATGGCCGCTGCTAACTTTAGCAATCATTTCCTTAGCAATTTGGAATACAATGCTGGGATATGTGTTTGCACACTGTTCGAGTGAAGAGGCAGAAAATCAGACGGAGTTTCCAACAGAGACATTATGAATGATGATAGCTATATCTATATCTTGACTGCGCTGTTGCCCTTGGCTGCTTGTATGGTAGTAGTTCAGGTGAATCCCTACCATGCCCTAGTCATTCGCGGCATATTAGGTGCGATCGCAGCATTGGTATATTCAGTGTTTGGGGCGGCGGATGTGGCCTTGACGGAAGCATTGATGGGTACAATGCTGGCAATAACCCTGTATGCGGTGGCAGTGCGATCGTCCTTGGTGATGCGTTTGGGCGTGTTGGAAGAGGAGAAAGTCGAGTCGGAGGGTGATGTTTTAAAGGTAGAGTTGACGGTAGAGAGTCCCCGCGATTTTAACTCATTGATGAATGATTTTCGCAGAATTTTTAACAAGTATTATCTCCGTATTGAGGTAGTACCTTTCACAACTCCCCAGGCTTTACACCGCGCCTTGATGGAGAAAGAAATTCATGCAAGTTGTGTGCCTGTGCTAGATAGTGATGCAGCAGGTAATGCAGAAACAAAACATTATCAAACTGTGACTAGAATCCAACGGCTATATGACATCATGCAGCCTGAAATTTCATCAATAAATACCAGTCTAGATTATAAAATTGCTTCAGGTTCAGGGGAGGATTATCAATGAAATGGGTTTACATTGCAGCGGGGATATTGCTTTACATTAAAATGCTGTTGTTTGCGAATCCTGCGTCAGGTTTATCAGGTTTGGCAATAGTAGAATTGATTGTCAAAGATAGTGGGATTCCAAATGCAGTATCGGCGATTATTTTCCGAAATCGCCTGTATGACACGATTTTTGAAGTGGTGGTATTTACGATCGCCATTATGGGCGCTAATTTTCTGTTAGCCACGGAAAGACCATCCTGCACAATTTATCAGTTTACGGATCAACCTTCAATTGTTTTAGCTCGTTTAGGAGCAACTATTGCGGCTTTGGTGAGTATTGAATTGTCACTGCGGGGACATTTGACTCCGGGAGGCGGTTTTGCGGCGGGTGTTGCGGGGGGAACTGCGATCGGTTTGGTGGCGATTACTTCGTCATCCGAGTGGATGCAGCGGATTTATGAGCGATCGCACGCGGCGATATGGGAGAAGATTTCGGTACTGGTTTTTGTGGTGTTGTCGGCGATTACTTTGTCTGGCTACGAGTTGCCGCACGGAGAGTTTGGGGCATTAGTTAGCGGTGGTGTAGTGCCTTTGCTGAATATTTTAGTGGCGATAAAGGTTGCTTTGGGTTCGTGGGCTGTGGTGTTGATTTTTATTCGCTATCGCGGGTTGTTGTGATGGATTTTAGGATGTTTTTAGGGGAAACAGTGGTTCTATTTTTGGACTGCTGTTGTTATGGCGATCGCCTTTTCCAAAGACTAAGCTACTGTTAGAAGATAGCGGTTGTGCGATCGATTTGTGTAGATCAATATCGGCTGAGACTTACACTAGCCATTTTTCAAATATTTACCCAAAAACTCTAACAGGTTCACCATTTCCTCTGCTGTTTTATTAGCAGTTAGTTCCAGAATAGCTCGAACTTGCTCACCGACGGAATAGTCTTGTGACAGCAGCGCAATGCCAGCATGAGATTCTTCTCTCGCAAGGAATTCACTATGTAACTGGCAAAAGTCTCCGATATTGTGACTGTACAAGACTCTACTTTGAGTTGCAGCTAACCGAAGTTGTTCTTCGTCTATTACCCCTTCTGTTTGAGTTTCGTTGACGGTTGTGACATCAACTTGACGTGCTCGCAATGCCCGTAGTAGGGACTGATCTTGGGAGTCTTCATCTAAGTAAAGCCTAATTTCAGTCATGCTTTTTGATTCGACTTGCTGTGCAGATATTCTAAACGCTTAGCCTCTGATTCTTGATGGAGCAAATCGGTCTCTATTTCTGCGGTATTGGCATGGTAGTATGTGAGTGCGGCGTAGACTTCGGCGAGGGTGAGATGTCCGATACGATCGCAAATTTCTTCAGCGTTAAGCCCGCGTTTGTACCAAGTTACAATTCGCCGAACCGTGACACCTTTGCCGACGATGTGAGGACATCCACCGTGCAGTCCGGGGGTGCGTGCGATCAGTGTACCAATGTCGATCGAGACTGCTGTTGTCATGACGCTCTAATTTTGAAAATACGGAGCTACTGCTACAGGATAACACGTGGGCGATCAATCATAGCTATTTTTGGTGCGAGCGCCCAGGTTAAAATAAAAGAGCAATGAACGAGGTCAAAACGATGATAGTCCGACAACCTCGCTACAACAAAGAGGAATTTGCGTGCACCGGGCGATGAGATATTATGAATCTCAAGTCCGACCTCAAGTCGAGACAGGCGATCGTGGTAAGATTGTGGCGATCGACATTGAGACAGGAGCTTTTGGAGTTGATGCAAGTCAAATCACTGCTTGCGATCGCCTCAAAGCCCTTAACAGTTGACAGTTGACAGTTGACAGATGAGTGCGAAGTTTTTAGGCAGGGAATTTAAGCCCCAGCCTAAAAACAATCTACCTAAAGGTGAGGGCTTAAATCCCCTGTGATGCAGGTTATCCAAATGCTCAAATCTAGATTTTCTCCCCATGTCCGTCGATTTGGCGGACGCACTCGGAAGACTACATGATTACTCGATGATTATACTCCCGATTCTGTTGTATCTGGGTGCGATCGCCCTTTACCCAATCTCTCCACATCTGCCACCCACAGCGACAGCGCCTGAGCCACTTGCTCCACCGTTAAACCCATTGCCAGAAGTTGGAGTAAATATTAAATTATCTGGCAATTCCAACAGCCGAACAGTCTGCCCATCCACCTCAATTAAATTATCAAAATGGGTGAAATGTTGAGTCAAGATAATCATCACAGGCGTAGTATCGCGAGCAGCAAGCCAGTCTAAAAAGCCGTCTCTTTCGCGGTGAGGTGGGTGGAACAATCGCGAAACTTAATATTTCCAAGTGTTTCAAACCTTTTAAAAGCAGGGAAGTACCTAGACTATTCTGCTGCCTGTCTCAGCCATATTAATTTGGAAAAAATGCCTGCCGCGTATATAGCGGTTCTCATAAAGATGAGGTATGCCAAATTCTGGATCGCCAGGGAGAACCACAGTACCGAGCATCTTTACATAAAAGAAACCTCGGAAAGCTTAGAGGAACTATCGATTACCTTTTTCGTAATTACCTTTTTTTCCATTACCAATTAGCAATTACCAGACATACCTCATCTTTTTGATCAAGGCTATAAATCCGGTTTTTTTTTGATTAAAATTCAGAATATCTCCCGATTAACAATCGGGAGAATATCAAAACTACTCCACAATCCAAGGAGTCAAACAAGGAGTCCAATCACTCAATTCTTCAGCTTTAAACCAGAGACTAATTTCTTGCTTCGCAGTTTCCACAGCATCAGAACCGTGAATGATATTGCGACCAACATTCACAGCCAAATCGCCGCGAATTGTCCCAGGTTCTGAATTCAGAGGATTTGTGGCGCCAATCATTTTTCTCGCCGAGGCCACAACGCCGTCGCCTTCCCACACCATCGCCACCATCGGCCCGGAAGTGATGAAGTCTACCAGTCCCGCAAAAAACGGTCTTTCTTTGTGTACGCCGTAATGCTGTTCGGCTAGTTCGCGACTCGCCGTGATTAGCTTCATCCCAACTAGCGTGAAGCCTTTGGCTTCAAAACGACCGATAATTTCGCCGACGAGTCCGCGCTGTACGCCGTCTGGCTTAATCGCTAAAAAAGTCCGTTCCAAGATTAACTCCTATTATTTTCTTAACTGAGCCAAAAGACAGAGTAACTCACAATGCACCTAAAGGCAATTATGAAAATTAGAAATTGTTATTTTACACAGAAGTGTCCGAAGAGAGGCAATATATAACTTACGCATAACTTTGATCTTGCAGCGCGTCAAACCATTTTTTGCGCAAGTCCTGATCTTGTAATTTACCAAATCTGATGCAAATCACAATTTCCTGTGACCACAAACACGCTTAGCTATGATTTAAAATACAAATATGTATGATCGTAAACACACTTATTTAATCTCAACAACATAGATAATTAACGGAGGCATCAACATTATGCTGAGAGATTATCTTGAGAGCAGCTACTTAGGCAAAAAATCTATGGAAACGATTCTAGCATTCATTGCACAAAAAAAACATGAGTTTGCAAATTTGCCGTTATTTGAATTCCTCGCCAATCAACAGATTCACCCGAATCAACGACTAATTTTTGCACCTGTACTCGATCCTTTGGCTATGGGCTTGAGCGACTTAAACAAGTACGTCCTCCGAGAATCTTCTAGCAATCACAAGGTTCAGGAACTGATTAACAAATATACTTACAAAGAAAACTACTACTGGCAGGGATATCTGCAACATCTAGAAACATTGGGCTTGAACAAATTAATGAGTTACGGCGACTTCAGGATGCTTTGGGGTGAAGAAACTCAAAAAACTCGATCGCTGTGTTCAGTTCTCGAATGTTACGCTTGGAAAGCCTCTCCCATTCAGAAACTGGTGTTAGCCGAAGCCTTGGAAGGAAGCGCCACAGTTTTTTGTGAGGCGGTGCTAGAAGTGGTAATGGAATTACAGCAAATTACGAAAAAAGAATATATTTATTTGGGAGGAGGTTATGTAAATTTGGAAAATCATCACATTTTAAATACACCGGAGATGCTGCAACTTTTAGCAGAAATAGAACTTACTGATTCCGAACGCCAAGCAGCTTTAGAATTAGCACAAAATGTATTTGAACTGTTTACAGAAGCGATGAATGAGTTGTTCGGACACAGCACCACAAATTCTTGCAATACTATGCTGCAAGTATCGTCAATTTCTGCGATCGATCGCGCTTTTGACTGTTTGGATGTTTGTTAAGCTATTCTGTATTTATATTTTGGGCTATAAGCACACCCCACAAAAGTTTGAATAAGCAGAATTGTACATTATAATGTATAACGGCTTAATGATTAAACAATCACTAAATTATCTCGATGTACCGCCGTTTCTACGCCGGCATAGCCTAAGATTTCAGCAATTTTATCGGATTTACAGCCCTGGATTTGTCTCAATTCTAAGCTGCTATAATTCACAAGTCCTCTAGCAATTTGCTTGCCTGATCCGTCGCACAACTGCACGGAATCATCAGCTTGAAATTCTCCTTCTACTTGAGAAATTCCCGCAGCTAACAGCGATTTTCCGCCGTGGGAAATTGCGTTGACAGCACCGGCATCTAAATACAGTTTTCCGGCTGGAATTAGCACGTTAGCTATCCAGTGTTTTCTAGCATTTACAGGGCGCGGTTGTGGCTCGAATTGAGTGCCGATGGACTCTCCGTTAAGTATTTTCTCGATATTACCAGGAAAGCAGCCGTTAGTGATGACTGTCCGCACTCCCGATGCTGTGGCTATTCTCGCTGCTTCAATTTTTGTTACCATTCCGCCGGTTCCCCAACCGCTGCGGGAATCTCCTGTTTGCACGTCTAATTCTGTGAGTTGTGCCATACTTTCTACTAGGGCGATCGGCTGCGCGTCGGGATTGCTGCGCGGATCGGCGGAATACAGCCGATCGACATCCGTGAGCAAAAACAACCAATCTGCTTCTACCAAACTCCCTACTAGCGCCGAAAGCGTGTCGTTATCGCCAAATTTGAGCTCGTCTACCGCTACAGTATCGTTCTCATTGACGATCGGAATTACGCCCAACCTGAGCAGTTGTTGAAAGGTATTGTAAGCGTTAACATACCCGTTGCGCTGCACTAAATCGCCCCTGGTGAGCAATACTTGGGCGATCGGCTGTTGTAGAGTAGTGAACAAGTCATCATACACGCGCATCAGCCGCCCTTGCCCCACGGCGGCCACAGCCTGCTTCAGAGCGATATTTCGCGGGCGTTCCGTCAAGCCCAAGCGCGCGCAGCCCACCCCCACCGCACCCGAAGAAACCAAGACTACTCGATGTCCTTGCTGCCGCAAATCGGCTAAGATTTCGACTAATGCAGCAATAGTTGAGAGAGCTAAGTTCCCGGTAGTCGATCGAGTCAGCGTCGAAGTTCCTATTTTAACGACAATAGTTTGAGTCATCAGTCATCAGTCATTAGTCATCGGTCATTAGTTATATTATCTCCGATCGCACACCCGCCATCAAATTTGTTTGTAATGAAGAATGGAAGTCTTCATAGAAAGCATCTCAGTTTTACAGTTGTAGTGCTGTTCCCCAAGAGCGATTGTTGCATAGTTCGCTCTTGGGGGACAGCAGGGTAAGAGCATCTAATTTAGTATAAATTCTACTTAAAAAATTACTTTAATCATGGTATAACGGTTCTCAAAAAAGTGAGGAGAGCCTCATGCCATATCCCCTATGCCGGAAGCGTACCACATCTTTCTGAGAAAAGCTATATTTCGTACTTGAGTCCAAATCTCAAATCTCAAATAAAATGACGCCCGTTAAAGTTTCCGGGTAGTACAAAAGCACTTTACAGGAAACCCACGGGCGTCAAATTTAAGCAACCGTGAATCTTAGAACAGACCCAGGGTGAAAGATTTGTCGATCGGGAAAACAGCACCAATACCCAACCACAGAGTTATGGCAGTTCCCAACAGGAAGACTGTAGTAGCAACAGGGCGGCGGAACGGATTTTGGAACTTGTTAACATTCTCGATGAACGGAATCAAAATCAAGCCCAGAGGAACACCAGCCATGCAAGCAATTCCCAACAATTTGTTAGGCAAAACGCGCAGGAGTTGGAACACAGGCCACAAATACCATTCGGGCAGAATTTCCAGCGGTGTAGCAAAAGGATTGGCAGGTTCGCCAATCATAGCCGGGTCTAGTACAGCCAAGCCGACGCACAGAGAAATCGTTCCCATGATCACAATTGGGAAAACGTAGAGCAAGTCATTAGGCCAAGCTGGTTCGCCATAGTAGTTGTGACCCATGCCCTTAGCGAGCTTAGCGCGTAGCTCTGGATCGCTCAAATCTGGTTTTTTGAGAATAGACATAGTAACAGTGTTCTCCTTTTAGTTTTACTTGGGCTTGGCATTCCGCTGTATTCGTTAGTCGGAATCAGCGGCGCGATCGCAGGAAGTATTGACCGTAATAAATATCATGAGAGATGAATTCTGAATTTTCAACCCAAAATTCAGCAGGGGGGCAAAAAAAATACCGCCCCAGCAACTCAAAATTTACAATGGGCCAGAGATGCCTTGCTTGCGAATCATCAAGAAGTGAGCCAGCATGAAGACGATAATCAGCCAAGGCAAGACAAAAGTGTGCAAGCTGTAGTAACGAGTCAAAGTACCTTGACCGACGCTGACACCGCCGCGCAGCAGTTCAACCAACAAAGAGCCGACAAACGGGATGGCTTCGGGTACACCGGAAACGATTTTAACTGCCCAGTAACCGATTTGATCCCAAGGCAAAGAGTAGCCGGTTACACCGAAAGAAACGGTGAGGACTGCCAAGATGACTCCTGTCACCCAGGTTAATTCGCGGGGCTTTTTGAAGCCGCCGGTCAAATAAACCCGGAAGGTGTGCAGAATCATCATCAGTACCATCATGCTGGCAGACCAGCGGTGGATGGAGCGGATCAGCCAGCCGAAGTTAACTTCATTCATCAGGTATTGCACTGAAGAAAAAGCTTCTGCTACCGTGGGACGGTAATAGAAAGTCATGGCGAAGCCGGTGGCAAACTGGATCAGAAAACAAACTAGAGTAATGCCACCCAAGCAATAGAAGATGTTGACGTGGGGAGGTACATACTTTGTAGTGATATCGTCTGCGAGCGCCTGAATTTCCAGGCGTTCATCAAACCACTGGTAGGTTTTTGATTCGGTGATTTGTTTAGAAAACATGGAGCCAGAATTCCTAAAAGAATATTGCTGTGGTTGAGGTTCAGGGCAGCCGCCACAAGGTTTTTTTTGTCGCCCCGCGCCGAGCAGTTGGCTTTTACTAGCAAATGCCTGAGGCTATTTTTAAATTTGGAGCTGACGAAAGGAACTCTATTGTGCGATCGCCCGCAAGTGCTTGGAAACTAAGCGGTCGCTTGTCCCTACTCGCTGGCGTTGCGCGATCGAATTCCAGACTATGATAAAAAATGTAACATAATTGCTGTGCAGATTTCACGGAGCGATGCTTTTTCCGAGCCTCAAATACCATTTTCTGCAAGCTCAACATCCGCCCCAAGCTGGCATAGAGCCAAAAGCCAAGCTACAGACCAAAGTCTGAGCCACCCAGCGAGTCACAGCGTTAGATTAATATTAATGATAAAACTTCATTGATTTTGAGATTAAATGTTACATTTAAATAATTTTTTGTTCGCGGCGGACATTTGACGCGAACGTTTGACAAATCCTGAATGTCTCCGGGAGATTTGACTGCGCAAAAGCTGAAAAGCCTACAAACTGAAAATACAGGAAATGCAATACTTGCCTATCTTTTACAGAAAAATCATGCACAGACGAGTTTTCCAAACTGCAATTGTACTGTTACTCCAAGTCGCCCTGGTTCTCGGCGCGTGGGCTGGGCCTGCGGCGGCGCTAACTCCAGAACAGCAGCTTTTGAGCGAAGCTTGGCGCATTGTCAATCGTTCTTATGTGGATGACAGCTTCAACTCGAAAAACTGGTGGTCGATTCGCGAAAAAGCCGTTAAGGCACCGCTGAACGACAGACAGCAGACTTACACGGCGATTCAGGGGATGCTGGCGAATCTGGACGACCCCTTCACTCGACTGCTGAAACCTGAACAGTACCGCAGTTTGCAGGTCAACACTTCGGGAGAATTGACGGGAGTTGGGCTGCAAATTGCGATCGACCCCCAGACAAATACGCTGACAGTGGTGGCTCCTTTAGCTGGTTCACCGGCGGATCAAGCCGGCATCCAACCGCTCGATCGCATTTTGAAAATTGACGGCACTGCTACCTCAGAATTGAGCCTAGACGAAGCCGCCACTCGAATGCGCGGCCGCATCGGCACTCCTGTAACTTTGACCTTGGGACGCGAAGGAAGGGACGTTCCAGAGGATGTTAAGTTAGTGCGCGATCGGATTGAACTCCACCCGGTTTATGCCGAATTGCAGTCTGGGCCGGACAATTTACCGCTGGGCTATATTCGCTTGAGCCAATTCAGCGCTAACGCCACGGAAGAAGTCGCCCACGCGATCGACCATTTGGAAAAACAAGGCGCCGCCGCTTACATTCTCGACCTGCGGAACAACCCAGGCGGGCTATTGCAAGCGGGGATTGAAATTGCGCGCTTGTGGCTCGATTCCGGGACGATCGTCTACACGGTCAACAGACAAGGCATTCTCGGCAGTTTTGAGGCTTCGGGACAAGCTTTGACTGGCGATCCGCTAATTGTTTTGGTGAACAAGGGAACAGCCAGTGCTAGCGAAATTTTGGCTGGTGCGCTACAAGATAACGGCAGAGCTCAACTGGTGGGCGAAAAGACTTTCGGCAAAGGACTGATTCAGTCGCTGTTTGATTTGTCTGACGGTTCCGGGTTGGCTGTGACTGTGGCTAAGTACGAGACGCCGAACCACACGGATATTAACAAATTGGGGATTGCGCCCGATCGCGTAGTGCCTTTAGAGTCGATTGCGCGCGATCGAATTGGCACTGAAGAAGACTTACAATATCAAGCTGCACTGCAACTGCTGAAAGAAAAAACCGTGATGGCAAAGACGGCGGAAACCGCGCCTACACAAACAATGTCCGCCTCCGCCGACGGAAGAGAATAAGGTAATTTCAACCGTCCTTTCTTCAACCCGCGGAGGCGGGTTTTGTTTGTATAGGCGCGAATTCCATTCGCCCGCTCTTATTTGTGCGCTCTTCTTTCTTCTGTGTGCGCGGTACACATCCTACAACAATCTTCAGATTAAGGTTGCTATCCCACGATTAAGGCTGCGGGGTGGATTCCTCGGCATCGGGTGCTTGGGGTTCCTGCAAAATCACTGGACGTTGCTGGGGATCAACTCGATTGCTTTGCTCTTGCATGACACTTTTAGCTTGACTGGGGTCAAAATAGCGGTTAAAGTCCGATCGCGACTTCTCTACTCGCTCGCTCGTAAGATTGACTTCAGCTTGGATTTCGTGCAATTTTTCTTGCACAGCCCGGTAGTGAGGCCAAAGCTGAATCAAAGCAGAAGTCGCACAGACTGAAAGTACCATGTTGACTGCTAACTTGACTCCTGTTTCGGCGGCGAGCGCTTGGTGAGGGTAGGAACGCTGGCGGCTGCTACGACGAGGAGTAGCCCGAGGGGGGTTTTTTACAGGACGGAGTGGAGTAACGGTGGGTTGAATCGCTTGCATAATCTTTTTTCAAATACCTGAGACTGACGTTTTTGAGCTGAAAACCGAAAATTCTGAGTTTAACGCACACTCGCCCCTGTTTGTCAGGGTGCTGACAGCCAAAATTTTTGAGACTGGGTGACGCCTGAAGACGGAATTTTCCAATAAAAATGCCTGCCCTTGCAGTCTCATCTTGCTGACCACAAACAATCTACTCCACGGTGGCAGCAGTTGTCTGTAATTTCGAGATTTAACTGCTTGTGCAGGCGTTTTGCGGTTCGCTACTGGTGTCTCGAAACTACTTGTACAGTTCAGTTGACAGCCGGAAAGCCAAGATTCCGGGAATCAAAGCAATTACGAGCGCTACGTAGACTTGGGTATCTGTTAAAGACATATTCGGAAAACTCCTTTTCGCGGGCACGAGCTTTCACCAATTTGAGACAAATTGGCACTTTTGGGAATGGTTTGTTACAACTTGCAATATATTTGGTGCGTCGGGGAGTGGGGGATTGGGAGAGTGGGAGAGTGGGGGAGTGCAGGAGTGGGAGAGTGGGAAAAGTCTTCACGCTTGACTTCTAGGCTCAACATCGATCGCGTAAATCCGTTAAATCCGTTAAATCCCTTAAATCCGTTAGATAATTCATTGCCGAACTTCCTTGAGAGCGATCGCCCGCGACAAAGTTACCGCACTAGGTTAAGATAAGTGAAGGTGACACTCATTTTAGACAGAGCCGGTAATTTGCGCTGAGCTCGACCCTTGCAAATCGTTAGGTGCACAAAATACTAAATGCTAGAGCAATTTCTCGACGGTTCGCCCAATTTGGGAGTTGACACATTTTTATTATTGTTGGTTTTGGTAGCCTTGGAGGCGGTACTTTCGGCTGACAACGCGATCGCCCTGGCATCTATTTCCAAAGGTTTGGAAAATGAAAAGCTACAGCAACAAGCTCTCAACCTCGGTTTAATAATTGCTTTTGTACTGCGAATCGCACTAATTTTAACAGCGACTTGGGTAATCAAATACTGGCAGTTTGAACTGCTGGGGGCGCTGTACCTGCTGTGGCTAGTTTTCCAGCACTTTGCCTCAGATGCTGACTCCGATGGAGAACATCACGGCCCCAGATTTTCGTCTCTGTGGAAAGCAATTCCAGTGATTGCTTTGACGGATTTAGCATTTTCTTTGGATAGCGTTACAACTGCGATCGCAATTTCTAACGAAATCTGGCTGGTGGTTACTGGAGCCACAATTGGAATTATCGCCCTGCGATTTATGGCGGAATTATTCATCCGCTGGTTAGACGAGTTCGTACACCTTGAAGATGCTGGCTACATTACAGTTGGCTTCGTGGGAATGCGATTGTTGGTAAGAGTAATTAATGAAAATTTAGTACCTCCGCAGTGGCTGCTAATTTCCTCTATCGCCTTGATGTTTGTTTGGGGCTTTTCTAAACGCACTCCTGAGCATATTGAGATTGTAGAATCTCTTACAGAATCTGCGGAAGTTGCTGTCAATCTGCCGGATGTAGAAGTTGCTGTGCCGGAATCGCAACCACAGAAGTCTGAAATTTAACATATTTTCATCTCTATCCAAGTCGCTTAAATCTGTCAACCTAAAAAGACTGAAGGCAGATTAAATATGCAACAGCCTCACATCCCCGGACAAAAGTCACGGGGTTTTTAGGCTTTTATGCTGTAACACCACGACTTGAAATGTTTCATGTTGAAGCTGAGAGGTTGGCGAAGCGTGAAACATCGACCGGTTATGTCAAATCTCGATCGAATCTCTTAAACACAGTGCTCTGAAAATCAAGTTTTCCTGGAGCGGCACCCGGCACAATACTATAAGAAAGTGTACCTCGATCGCCCTGGGCTAGCATAGCATAATCGTGAGGCTCTAAACAAATCTCTGCTCGGCTGCGATCGGAAAATTCAAAAGTTACATAATATATTGTTCCGAATAACCAACCAGGTAAGAGATGTTGACGCTTGGTAACGACACGAGCTTCTCTAGAAAAACTTGGCAAGGAAGCCTTTACTTTAGCAGACCATGCAGCAAACCATTTAACAAACCAGATAATAAATAGAATGAGCGCTATTACAGGAAGGAAGACCATCAAGAATTCCATAACTTAGATTCCCTATCAATTGATGTGCAGTCGAATTTGATGTTACTCTTCACACGACCAAAGGCAATGCAGTTTTCCTACAGCTTGCCGATAGTTTATCTGTCAATACGGTTCACTTAACGCTTTTTTGTCCGAAGAGAACGTCCACGCGCGGCAAACGAGCGTGTATATTTTTCACATAATTTTATAGACTGAACAGTCTTAAGTAAACCGTATTGCATGATAAATTTCAAGTATTTTTGGCCGAAAATCAATCGAATAAGCTTTGATTGTTAATAATGTAAGCTGTTCCACATTTAAACTGCATTATTTGTGGTCTATACCCCATACTGTAAGGGGTTCAGGCAAGAAATTTAAATGACTAACAGCTTATAATGTTTGGTACAACTAAACGTTTTGTGAGTCAAGCATTGCTTGCTATGAGTTAAAAAAGGCTAGGAAGTTTGGTATCGCAGGGGAGGCTTTACTCAACCATGTAATTATAGTTCATTTGATCTGCTATATTTTCGCCTCACTCGTGAGTGTCAGTAACATGATATCTCATCTTTTTGAAAAAGGCTATAGTTGAGGTTCTGCTACTTGTTGATACTGGGTATCCTGGTGCTGGCAAGGAAAATTTTCTCCAAGTGTTTGTAGTGAAGACTCAAGTCCTCATTTTTTGAATAAAACTAAACTCCTCAGTACGAACCAAAATACAATTCATCAAACAGAAAACCGGGTTTGTTACCAAAACCCGGCACCATGAACACAAGCAATTTTAACACTGCTCAAACCTCAATTTTTTAATAACTTTATCCCCATTTTTACCTTGTCGAAAATCGTCTTTTGCGACACACAAGTAATCAGACAAAGCTTGCCACAATTCAAAGTATCCCGGCGAACTTCTTGAGCTTTTTCGCCGTACCAAATCGCGCGGGCGCTGCCTTCTTTCACATTGCCAATCACCGGATATTCATCACACAATTTCACGTCGCCGCGCGTATCGATCCAGTAATTACGCAGTCCAACGCGACAAGGGCGAGTTGAATCGGGAGCTTTTTCTTCTTGGAAGTGAGGAACCATCAAACGCAATACTTCATCGCTGTTCATAATTGGCGCGCCGTTTTTCTTCATCTCAATTAAGCGCTCAATCACCTGTGAAAATTCTTCCCTGTCTGCTTCTTCAATCCACAATTCCGAATAGGTTTCTGGTGTCCAGCGGTTGACTGGTTGGAAGTTCACCGTTGTGGCTCCAATTCCTTTCGCCCAGGTGACAATTTCCTCTAAGTGGCGGAAGTTGAGGCGGTTGATAGTTGGTTTGACGTTAATCGGAAACAGGACATTTTGCTTTTCTTGTTCGGCGCGCAGATAACCGATTCCTTTGGATAGTCTATCGAACAATCCGGGTTGACCGCGCAAATAATCGTGCAATTCTGCATTCGGCCCGTCAACGGACATATTCACATTAAAAGGACGCGCCGCCACAGTTTTAGCAGCATTTTCCTTGGTCATGCAATAACCGTTGGTGGTTACGCCGGCGTGGATGCCGTTTTTGTTTGCAAAAGCTAGCAAGTCTAGAAAACCTTTTTTAATATAAGGTTCGCCGCCGCTAAAGTTGATCGAAAATTCGCCCACAAATTCTTTGACGCTGAACAGGGCATTTTGCCAATCTTCGATTGTCATTTCGTCTTTATATTCTTTGAGCCGCCAATACTCGCACTGGCGGCATTTAACGTTGCAGCGTTCGTTAACAATGCCGTAAAAAGTGACGGGGGTTGTCACGTCGAATCCTGTATTAATCCTGAGCGATTCGGCTACTGCACTCTGGGTGTGTTTTACGCCCAGTCTGGATAATGTTAAAGCATCCATGTCTTGTTTTCCTTATGTGTTGTTACTTAAGTTGATTTATCGAACAGATTTTTGTACGTATTATTACGTATTGCTCCTTACGTATTCCTTACGAGTACGTAAGCACCATCCTAAGCGTTGGTTTTGGGTATGGCTAGATGTTTTTCAAAGATTTATAATGTTAAGCGTTGTAATATATTAGTTTTATTAATGTATTTAGCGATATTTCGTGTTCAAAGATGAAGTTTACTGAGTTTTTGGCAAAGCATCATATACGCTTAAAGCTGAGTTCAGCCCCAAAAATGTAACTTTAGTTAAAATTTGTTAAATTAACTTAATATTTTTCTATGTAATAATACTTAAGTATATTGTATTAATAACTTAAACTTATCGTCAAATAAGCAGCTCGTACAAAAGTTGGCTTCACACCAGCTTTACAATAGGAGAGAATTTAAGTATTTGAAGAGCAAAAAATGGCGATAAATATGGGACGATATTTGCAGGTACTGAAATTGTTTTGGGGTGCGGCGATCGCAGCGGAACTCGAATACCGCATCAACTTTGTCCTCGCGACCCTGAGCAGCCTCGGAAACCTGGCTGGTAGTTGGTTCGGGCTGTCGCTGTTCTATCGTACTGGCTACAGCTTTTCAGGCTATTCGTGGGAGGAAGCTTTGGTTGTACTCGGCATTTTTACGATTTTGCAGGGGTTTTCGTCAACCTTTCTCGCGCCTAACCTCAACCGTATTGTCGATCGAGTCCAGCAAGGTACTCTCGATTTCGTACTCCTCAAACCCATCAGTTCCCAATTCTGGCTATCTGCAAACACAGTTTCGCCTTGGGGAATCCCAGATCTAATTTTCGGCGCGCTATTGCTGCTGTATGCTGCTAACAAGTTGGGAGTACAAATCGGCAACTATTTTTTAACAGCAATCCCGCTGTTATTTGGCACTATTACTCTTTACAGTATCTGGTTTATGTTAGGTGCAACGAGCATTTGGTTTGTGAAGATTTACAACGTGACCGAAGTCCTGAGAGGATTGTTAGAAGCGGGTAGGTTTCCGATGGCAGCTTATCCCGCAGCTTATCGATTTTTCTTCACTTTTGTAGTTCCCGTTGCCTTCTTGACGACTGTGCCGGCAGAAGCCATGCTGGGTAGAGGTGAAATCGTTTGGATCGCAGGGGCGGGCATATTGGCGATCGGGCTTTTATTTTTCTCTCGCTACTTCTGGCAATTTGCACTCCGCTTTTACACCAGCGCTTCCAGTTAGTTAAGTGTAAATAAACTGACCTACAAGCAGGTTTTGCATCAATAGACAGCCTGTTGGTAAAAATTCTGGCTAAATCCGCCTCCACAAATCTATACAAAATATTTTTTTATCTACTTGTATACTTCAAAATAAAGTAAAATTTCAACATATCCTTATATTGAAATCTCAACTCTCAATCAACCACGCAAACGAGGGCAAACGAATGAAAACAAAAAAACTGGGCAACAGTAATTTCAATATCAGTCCGATCGGTCTTGGATGTATGCCAATGTCCTTAAGCGGCAAGCCGCCGGAATCGCAAGCAATTGCGGTAATTCACCGCGCCCTCGATTTGGGTGTCACCCTGATTGACACCGCAGATTCCTATTGCGAAGATCAATCCGACAAACACCACAACGAGCACTTGATTGCCAAAGCTTTGCAAGAGTACACCGGAGATATTCGGGCGGTTACTGTCGCCACGAAAGGCGGCTTAATGCGCCCTCAAGGCGCCTGGACGCGCAACGGCAATCCCCACCATTTGCGTAAGACAATTCGCGAAAGTTTTGAAGCTTTGGGCGGTCAAAAGCCGATCGACCTTTGGCAGTACCACTCGCCCGATCCAGCCTATACAATCGAAGCAGCCCTAACACCCGCAAAAGAAGCAGTAGAAGCAGGAATGATTCGATTTATCGGAGTTTCCAACTTCTCTGTAGAGCAGATCAAACGCGCCCGCGACACAGTAGAAATTGTCTCGGTGCAGAATCAGTACAATCCGTGGCACAGACAGCCGGAATCCGACGGCGTACTGGAATATTGCGAAGCCGAAAAACTGACATTTTTCCCCTGGAGTCCTTTGGGGGGAAGCCGTCGCGCCACCAGCTTGCAAGATATGCCCGCGATCGCCAAATTAGCCGCAGAAAAAAACGTTTCAGTTTACTGTATAGTATTAGCCTGGTTGATGGCAAAATCCCCCTGCGTCGTTCCGATTCCCGGCGCGACAAAACTATCCAGCATTGAAGACTCCGTGGGGGCGATCGAAGTTAAATTGACTGACGAAGAATTGCAACAAATTGCAGCAAGTTAAATACGTAAGCTGTTGGGCATTTAAATTGCATATTTGGGGCGGGCTTGAAGCCCACCCCCACAAAATTTATTAATTTTTGATATACAATTTGAATGCAGAAGAGCTTATAATACCAGAGATTTAATTAGTTAAGTTACCCCTTTGTGAGGAAATGAGTTTTATGGAAGTCAATCAAGTGAATACCGATGGAGACGTAGCAATTGAACATCAAAACGTACCTATCGCCCATGAAGGACTGCACAATTTTTTATACAGTTCCGACTCAGAACATAGCGCATCGACGGCTATTTCGGAAGTAGAAAATGACGGTACGCAAGTAATGTCGATCGATACGTGGCGCGCTCTAGCAACTAACGCCAAAGTCGCCGGTGTTTACGCTGTAATCGATGCTTCCAGCAATACTCAATATGTAGGTTATTCGCGAAATATCCTGCTTTCAATCAATGGTCATATCGCCCAAAACGGCGCGGAAAATTGTGCTTTTGTGCGCGTGCAAACTTTCAAATTCCCCAAACGGGAAGAAATGGAAAGTTTGCGGGATACTTGGATAGCAGAACTCGGCACTATTCCGCCGGGAAATGATGTAGACAGCGAGATGTGGGCGAGTACGGTAGGTCAAGCAGCGCGATCGGCAATGTCGGCCACGGAGCAACAAGCTTATGAGGAAAAGAAGCTAAAATTGCGCAAAGCAATGGCAGATTCTACTCTTACTAAAGAGTTAGAAACAGCCGCTAAAATTGACGGCGAACGACACCAACATCTAGAAGCCGCAGTTAACAATGATGATTGGAGTGCGGTGATTCAATCGCAAACCCAGGAAACAAAGTCCGACGAATAAAATTCGCTGCTAGATCAACTTTCGTTTGTCGTAAAGCGGGGTGGGTTTTGTTCGGAGATTGCGTGCCGGATGCGAGGATTTCGCGCTAAAACCGCCCTACGAGTACGATCGCGCGATCGCTTGGTAGTGTCCGGTCGATCGCCACGCCGGGACTTCCCAAAAAAACATCATCTTCCAGTTTGACTGAAAATTGTCGATCGCCAGCCATCGATATTGAAAACAGATTAAAATAAGTCAAAGTCAAGTAAAAGCGTTAGTGGAATCCTTCATGTCAGTTTTGGCAGCGATCGCAGTTTTAGGTATCTTGATTGTCGTTCACGAACTCGGCCACTTCTTGGCGGCGAGACTGCAACACATTCACGTCAACCGCTTCTCCATCGGTTTCGGCCCCATCCTCTGGAAGTATCAAGGCCCGGAAACAGAATACGCCATCCGCGCCTTTCCCCTGGGAGGTTTCGTGGGTTTCCCGGATGACGATCCAGACAGCGCTATTCCTCCAAATGACCCGAATTTGTTGCGAAATCGCCCTGTGTTCGATCGGGCGATCGTGATTAGTGCAGGGGTAATTGCCAACTTAGTTTTTGCTTATTTCCTGCTGGTGGTGCAATTGACTACCGTCGGTGCAGCATCCCTGAACTACCTACCGGGTGTTAAAGTCCCGGAAGTGGCGGCGGAAGTTAGTTCGGCGGCGAAACAAGCGGGAATTCGATCGGGCGACATTGTTCTGTCCGTTGATGGCAAGGAATTGGGCGCTTCCGGCGAAGCAATCAAATCTTTAGTCGCAGCAATCCAAAATAATCCCAACAAAGCCCTGGCGTTGGAAATTCAGCGCGCAGAACAGAAATTTGTGGTCACAGTTACTCCTGAATTGTCACCTGACGGTAAAGGTAAGATTGGCGTGCAGCTAACTTCTAACGGTACTGTCGTGCGGCAGCGGGCGGGAATTGTAGAAGCATTTAGCAAGGCGGCGACTGAATTTGAGCGGATTGTAGTGCTGACGTTTCAAGGTTTCGGGCAGTTAGTTAGCAATTTCAGCCAGACTGCCGAAAAGCTGTCCGGGCCCGTGGCAATTGTAGCCATTGGTGCAGGGATTGCGCGATCGGATGCAGCGAATTTGTTTCAGTTTGCCGTGTTAATTAGCATCAATTTGGCTGTGATTAATATCTTGCCTTTACCTGCTTTGGATGGCGGTCAACTAGCTTTTTTGTTAATAGAAGCACTGCGTGGTAAGCCTCTGCCGAACCGCATTCAGGAAAATGTGATGCAGACTGGTTTGGTGCTGTTGTTGGGTTTGGGAATTTTCTTGATTGTTCGCGATACTGCTAATTTGGCTGGCTTTGATTTGGTGCGAACTCTCCGGCAGCAGTAGTCAGTTGACAGTAGTCAGTTGACAGTTGACAGTTGGCAGTTGCCAGTTGATAGTTGACAGTTGGCAGTTGGCAGTTGATAGTTGATAGTTATCATTAGTGATTAGTCAGCAGCCATTAGTCATGATCAGAAAGGATTGGTTTAAAGCCTCTCCTTTTTACGGAGAAATTAAAATCAGACGATTCATTACTCCAATCCTGTTCCTTCTAAGTAGAGTTCGCTGTCAACGGTCAACTGTCAACTGAATGAAATCACTGATGGCTGATGAGTAATATAAATCAACCAGTAAAATAGGAGAAACAGCAATGGTTACACAACTGCAATCTCCCGAAAAATCAAAAGTTATCTACCCAGATGATAACGGAGAACCAATGTCAGATAATACTGAACAGTTTAGATTGATCGTGTGGATCAAAGAAAATTTAGAACTGTTATTTGCCAGCATGGCCGATGTTTTTGTAGCGGGAAACTTACTGTGGTATCCAGTAGAAGGAAACAACAAAATTGCTCAAGCGCCAGATGTGATGGTAGCCTTTGGAAGACCGAAAGGTTATCGAGGGTCTTACCAACAATGGCATGAAGATAACATTCCGCCACAAGTCGCGTTTGAAATTTGGTCGCGGGGAAATCGCCTGACTCCGATGCTGCAAAAACTGAGATTTTACGAACAGTACGGCATAGAAGAATATTATCTTTACGATCCGGCAAATGTAGATTTAACTATATGGCAGCGCCGAGAGGAACGATTAGAACCAATCGAACAAGTCAACGGCTGGGTAAGTCCAAGAATGGGAGTGCGGTTTCAAGTATCAGAAACTGAACTGCAAATATTCAGGCCTGATGGAACACCGTTTGTGAGTTTTGTGGAGCTCGCTCAACTTCGAGAACAAGCAGAATCAAGAGCCGAACAAGCAGAATCAAGAGCCGAACAAGAACAGCAAAGAGCCGAACAAGCAGAATCAAGAGCGGAACAAGAACGGCAGCGCACTCAACAGGCAGAAACTATGCTGGAACAAGAACGATCGCGATCGCAGGCTTTAGAAGCTCGGCTCCGAGACATGGGAATTGACCCCAATCAGTTGTAAATGACTAAGATTAAGTTCGATCGATGACTAATGACTGATGACTAATGACTGATGACTAATGACTAAAAAGTTAAGTTTAAAACAAAAATCGCTCGAAATTTTGATTCGCCTCAAACGCCTGTATCCAGAAGCCCCTTGCACTCTCAACTACGAAACTCCCGTGCAGTTGATGGTGGCGACGATTCTCTCGGCTCAGTGTACGGATGAGCGAGTAAATCTGGTAACGCCGGCGTTGTTTGAGCGCTTCCCGGATGCGGTGGCTTTGGCAAATGCTGATTTGGATGAATTGGAGCGTCTGGTGCGATCGACTGGTTTCTACCGGAATAAGTCTAAAAATATTAAAGCTGCTTGTTGGGCGATCGTCAATAAATTCAATAATCAAGTGCCGCAGCAAATGGAACTGCTGCTAGAATTGCCCGGAGTTGCCCGCAAAACGGCTAATGTCGTTCTCGCTCACGCTTTTGGTCTTCATCTGGGCGTGACTGTAGACACTCACGTCAAGCGTTTGAGTCAGCGGTTGGGATTGACCGAACACGCCGATCCGATTCGGATCGAGCGGGATTTGATGCTATTGTTGCCGCAGCCGGATTGGGAAAATTGGTCGATTCGGTTGGTGTATCACGGTAGGGCGGTTTGTAATGCGAGAAAGCCGATTTGCAATATTTGCGAACTTGCAGATTTGTGTCCTTCTGCTAATAGTTAGATGTGGCACTATTTTCAGAGATAGGTAAGATCCCTGTGGCTAAAAATCTTGTTAAGAAAAAAATAATTAAAATAAAAGCGATCGCAAATGACCAGAATATAGTAAAATACTAGATTGTGATTTATCTAAGGATATAAACAGATTATGGCTAAAAAGAGCATGGTCGAGCGCGAGAAAAAGCGCCAAAGACTCGTAGACAAGTACGCTGACAAGCGCGAAGACCTGAAAGACCAGTTTGACCAAGCTGCGAATCAGATGGACAAAATGGCCATTCACCGCCAACTGCAACAGCTACCCCGCGGCAGTTCGCGCACTCGCTTGCGTAACCGCTGCTGGGCAACTGGTCGCCCCAGAGGTTACTATCGCGATTTCGGGCTGTCTCGCAACATGATGCGAGAAATGGCTCACGAAGGTCTTTTGCCCGGTGTTGTGAAGTCTAGCTGGTAGTAAAAAGAAGGAAGTTCGGCAACGGATTTCGTAACGAATTTAACGGATAGAAGAAAGAAGGGTTTAGTTATCGTCGCGAGAGAGGGAAGAAAGAAGAAGGAATGAAGAAAAACTTATGAATAATCGGCAAGATTATATTTAGGGTCAATTTTTGTTTCAGACTTTCTTCCTTCTTCCTTCTTCCTTCTTCCTTCTTCCTTCTTCCTTCTTCCTCTTTCTTACTTCATTGGCCGCAGCATTTATCGATGCCGAGACTTTCGAGTAATAAGTCACTGACGGCATTGGCGATCGCAAATTCGCCGTAAAAGCTTTTAGAAAAATCATAAGCCTGCATTTCGGTGACGATCGCAATTACGAGGCTGCCCACGTCGTTTTCGCCTTCCATACGCTGGCGGAGGTAGATTTGGGCGGCTCTTTTAGCTATTTGCTGGTTGGCGGCTTCTGGGATAAACTCAGAGTCTAGCCATGCCAGGAGTGTTTCTTGCAGCCATTGGCTTTCTTGTTCGGGGTTTTGGGCGGGCGGTAAGGTAATAGGTTTGATGGTTTCAGACATAATTATTCCTAATTGCTAATGTTGACTTTGAAAGGTTAGTGAACAAAGGACAACTGATAAATATATGCAATATGATATACCGTCAATTATACAGGGATACGCGCAAGGCTACTTCTTGATGGCGAATGATGGCGAGGAGAGTTTGGGGTGGTATTCGAGCCGGCAGCGGGCGCTGATACCGCTGGATGAGAGATTTACCTATCCGCGCTCGCTCCGTCGGGCCTTGAATCAAAATCGGTTTTCGGTGGCTGTGAACCGCGATTTTGGGGCGGTGGTTGAGGGTTGTGCCGATCGAGAAACGACGTGGATTTCTAAGGAGCTCAAGCAGATTTACTGGGGTTTGTATGAGGCTGGTTGGGCTCACAGCTTCGAGACTTGGTGCGGCGACGAATTGGCGGGTGGTATTTTGGGATTGTCTATAGGTGGCGCATTTATCGGGGAATCCATGTTTTACCGCATTCCCGAAGGTTCTAAGGTGGCGATGGTGAAGTTGGTGGAGAGATTGCGCGATCGATCTTATCTACTTTTTGACGCTCAAATGAACAATCCCCACTTGGAAAGATTCGGAGCATATACTGTCAACCAAAAACAGTACAACATTCTTTTGCAAGCAGCTTTAAAGCGCCGCTGTTCGCTATTGTGAATATTCTTGTCAGGCAAATAGCACTGCCGCGTCCTCACCCGATATGCCTACTTCAAAAAATAGTATAATCAAGCATAAATACTTCTCGGAGACAACCACAATGCAAGTCACAACCGAAGAAATCATTTATCCATCCAGCGACGGTGAACCAATGGCCGAAAGTACAATTCAATACAAATTAATTGTCACCATCAAAGAAGGTTGCGAGTCGCTATTTCAAGATAACCCCAACGTGTTTGTAGCAGCCGATTTACTCTGGTATCCGGTTGAGAGAAGAAATGACATTTCTCAAGCACCAGATACGATGGTAATATTGGGCAGACCAAAAGGCGATCGAAGTTCCTACATACAATCTCGCGAAGACAATATTGCTCCTCAAGTCGTCTTTGAGATTCGATCCCACAACGACAGCAACACAAAAATGCACAAAAAACTTTCATTTTACAATCGCTATGGAGTTGAGGAATATTACCTTTACGACCCCGAAATAAATGAGTTGGAAGGTTGGCAAAAAATTGAAGGAAGCTTAGAACCAATTGAACCGATGGAGGGATGGATAAGTCCGAGACTAGGAGTGCGGTTTGAGCTGCCAGAATCAGGGTTAGAAATTTATAAACCTGATGGAGAAAAGTTTCTTTCCCCTTCCGAAATAAATGCAGAGCGACTACTAGAGCGAGAGCGTGCCAAAGCAGCCTCGCAGCGTGCCGAACGTTTAGCCGCCAAACTGCGCGAATTGAACATTGATCCAGATAGTATCTAAGCCCAAACAACGAGTAGAAACCCGGTTTTTTAAAGAAATCGGGTTGCTACAGATTGCAGTTATTTACTTTTTTCAGGACAAACGGAGAGATTTGGTCGATCGCCCCCAACGAAAATCGCATATACTACAATATATAATACAGATATTTGAGCCAAAATCCTTGGGGGTGCAAAAGAATCCTAATCGTGGCCCCATGAATGTGCAAAAATACTGAAGCAAACATTACTAAACTCTGCACGGAGCAATTGCTGTGGACTCCAAATACAACCCCCAATCCATAGAAGAAAAATGGCAGCAGATATGGGCTGAGCAAAACTTAGACCAAATGCCAGAAGATACCGAAAAGCCTAAATTTTATGCCTTATCCATGTTCCCCTACCCGTCGGGAAGCCTGCACATGGGCCACGTCCGCAACTACACAATCATCGATGTAATTGCCAGACTCAAGCGGATGCAAGGCTATCGCGTATTGAATCCGATGGGATGGGACGCTTTTGGTTTGCCGGCAGAAAATGCGGCCATCGAACGCGGAATTCCCCCCGCAAAATGGACGTATGAAAATATTGCCCAGATGAAAGGCTTATTTCGTCGCCTGGGTATTTCTTTCGACTGGACAAAAGAAGTTACAACCTGTTCTCCCGATTATTATAAGTGGACACAGTGGCTGTTCTTGCAATTTCTAGAAGCAGGATTAGCATATCAGAAAGAAGCCGCAGTTAACTGGGACCCGATCGACCAAACCGTCTTAGCAAACGAACAAGTAGACAACGAAGGTCGTTCCTGGCGTTCCGGTGCCAAAGTCGAGCGCAAATTATTGCGGCAATGGTTCCTCAAAATTACCGATTACGCCGAACAGTTATTAAACGACTTAGATAAATTGCCAGATTGGCCCGAAAGAGTCAAATTAATGCAAGCCAACTGGATTGGTAAATCAGTCGGCGCTTACTTAGAATTTCCCATTGTCGGCATGGATGAAAAAGTTGCCGTTTTTACCACCCGTCCCGATACAATTTATGGCGTGAGTTACGTTGTTTTAGCACCGGAACATCCGTTAACTCAGCTCGTGACCACGGCAGATCAAAAAGCGGCTGTAGAAACCTTCATCAAAGAAGTTGCATTGCAAAGCGAAATGGATCGCACGGCTGATGACAAACCGAAGCGTGGCATCCCCACAGGCGGCAAAGCAATCAACCCTTTCAACGATGAAGAAATTCCAATTTGGATTGCCGATTACGTGCTGTACGAATATGGCACTGGCGCAGTCATGGGAGTACCAGCCCACGACACGCGAGATTTCAAATTTGCTAATCAATATCAACTGCCAATTAAAATAGTAATTGTGGATGATGATGAAGTTCCGCTGACGGAAGCTTACACCGAACCAGGAATTATGATTAATTCCGAAAGCTTCAACGGGATGGATTCAATTAAAGGCAAAGCAGCAATAATTAAAGCTGCCGAAAATTCAGGTTGTGGCAAAGCGCGAGTGCAATATCGCTTGAGAGATTGGCTAATTTCTCGCCAGCGTTATTGGGGCGCTCCGATTCCGGTAATTCACTGTCCTAATTGCGGAACAGTCCCAGTCCCGCAATCTGATTTACCCGTATTGTTGCCGGAAAATGTACAATTTACTGGTAAAGGTTCGCCCTTGGGAAAGATGCCAGAATGGGTAAACGTTCCTTGTCCAAGTTGCGGGACTCCGGCGCAGCGGGAAACGGATACGATGGATACTTTTATGGATTCATCGTGGTATTTTTTGCGTTATCCTGATGCTCAAAATCCCGATCAAGTCTTTGATTCTGCGAAGACGAATGATTGGATGCCGGTAGACCAATATGTCGGCGGGATCGAGCACGCAATCCTGCATTTGCTGTATTCGCGGTTCTTTACGAAGGTTTTGCGCGATCGGGGTTTAATCAATTGCGATGAACCATTTAAACGCCTATTAACTCAAGGCATGGTGCAAGCAAAAGCCTACAAAAATCCTGTGACTGGCAAATACGTTGCTGCATCAGATGTAGACCAGGAAAATCCTAAAGATCCGCAAACTGGCGAAGCTTTGGAAGTCTTCTATGAGAAGATGTCTAAATCTAAATACAACGGTGTTGACCCCTTGGAAGTTATGGGGAAATATGGGGTTGATACGGCGCGGATGTTTATTTTATTCAAAGCGCCACCTGAGAAAGATTTGGAGTGGGATGACGCTGATGTTGAAGGGCAATTTAGGTTTTTAAATCGCGTTTGGCGCGTGGTAACAGAGTTTGCTTCACCCCCCGCAGCCCCCCCTTGCCAAGGGGGGGAGAAAGATGTGCTAAGCCAAGCTCACCCCGACCAAGGGGAGAAAGATGTGTTGAGCAAAGCTGAGAAGGATTTGCGGCGGGCGATTCACACAGCAATTAAGGAAGTGCGAGAAGATTTGGAGGGCGACTATCAGTTCAATACTGCTGTTTCGGAAATGATGAAATTGAACAATGCGCTGGCTGATGCTAAATGTAAGGATTCGCCTGTTTATGCAGAGGGAATTCATACTTTGATTTTGCTGTTAGCACCTTTTTCGCCGCACATTTCTGATGAATTGTGGCATTTGATTGGTAACAGCGAATCCGTGCACGTACAAAGTTGGCCGATTGCCGATCCATCTGCTTTAATTACCGATGAAATTACGCTGGTAATTCAAGTTATGGGCAAGACGCGCGGCACGATTCAAGTGCCTTCTGGTGCTGATAAAGCTGCTTTGGAAAACTACGCCCGCGAGTCGGATTTGGCTAAGCGCCACCTTGAAGGTAAGGAGGTTAAAAAGGTGATTGTGGTTCCTGGAAAGTTGGTTAATTTCGTGGTAGCTTGAGTGTAAAAGTCTGTACTTGTCAGTCATATATCACTGCTACGCTACACAAATACAACCTAATCTCCTTTAAAGATTGACAGGGCAACTATTATTTACTATGAGAGTAGACAAGTTGCCCTTTTCTAACTAACTTTAAGGGAATTTTAGGATTGTTTAGCGGTTCGTTTCTTAGCCTCACCTTTTCTTCCCATTCTTTAAATTTAGGTTCCAGCATTTCAGGTGTAAGTTTATAAATCTCTTTGAGAGTTATGCCTTCATACAGTCCAATATACCAAGCTTCAACTCTGCGATATTTGTTAAGTATAATTTCATTCAAATGATGGTGAGTAGTGACCCCACCACTTCTATTGAGGGCAATATTTATTGTTTTAAGTTCGTATTCTTTTCCTTCAGCATCAATAGCATCGTTTCCTTCTCGTCCAGGCGATATCCGCAGCCCTAAAAGGATTAATAACTGTAAAGTCTTTCCCCCGTTATCTTGAAAAATATCCGCAATACCATATTCACTAGCCAGATTTTGCAATTCTTGGATGCTTTTCATCGCATCTTCTAGCCGTTTAGCATCTGAACTGCGTTCGTTTTCTGTAGTAATAGGCTCTTCAACCGGCTCCACTACCGAAGGAGAAACTGGCTCAGCTATCAGGGTATTAAGGATAGCCGTACTTTCACCGCTTTGACTAAAGCTCAATAAATAACTAGCTGGTACGTCTAGAGCTTCAGCGAGATTCAGAATGACTTCAAAGGATGGCGATCTTTCACCCCGCTCCAATAAACTGATATAGTCAGTAGTCTTATCTGTGAGTTCGGCTAACTCCTCCTGTGTCATCCTTTTTTCTCGGCGCAACTGACTTACCTTTGCGGCAAACAGTTGTCTAGCTTCCTTGTAATTCATACCCTTCACTATTTGAAAAAAACGTACTGACAGTCCGATTTTTGAATAGTACGAAGAATTTACATCTTAAAGAAGGTACTGAAAGTACGGATTTAGTCGTACTTTCAGTACGAGTTAAGCTACAATGACCATAAAATCGATCGCACTCTGTATTTTGTAACTTGGAATAATGTTCAATTAGATATGAGTAATATTTTGCCCGCCCCAGTTTATAGCACCAAGTACGGTCAAGCTTATCTGGGAGATTCTGTTCATCTCCTCAATTCTCTTGCTAGTAATTCTGTTGATTTGGTGATGACATCCCCTCCTTTTGCACTACAACGTAAAAAAAGTTATGGAAATGAAGACCAAGACTTATATGTTGACTGGTTACTGGGATTTGCACCGGAAATTAAAAGAGTTCTCAAGGACACGGGAAGTTTTGTGATAGACCTTGGCGGTGCTTATCAAAAAGGGATACCTGTAAGGTCGTTGTATAATTACCGCGTGCTTATTAGGCTATGCGACGAGTATGGATTTAAACTTGCTCAAGAGTTTTTCTGGTTTAATCCTTCAAAACTTCCATCTCCTATAGAGTGGGTAAATAAAAAGAAAATTCGGGCAAAAGATTCTGTTAATCCTGTTTGGTGGCTTTCCAAAACTAATCAGCCTCAAGCGAATATTACTAAAGTCAAAGTAGAGTATTCTGAGAGAATGAAAAAACTTTTGAAAAATGCTGATGAATTTTATACTCCCAAGGAACGTCCTTCCGGTCATCAGATTAGTGATAAATTTGCCAAAGATAATGGAGGTGCTCTGCCATCTAATTTGCTAGAATTTTCAAATGCGGATAGTAATTCTCAATACCTGCGCTTATGCAAAGAGATTAATGTTAAGGTGCATCCGGCACGTTTTCCCAAAAAGTTACCGTCATTTTTTGTCAATTTTCTTACTGAACCTGGAGATTTAGTAGTAGATATTTTTTCTGGTTCTAATACGACTGGTTACGCAGCAGAAGAACTATCAAGAAAGTGGATTAGTTTTGAACAAGAGAAACAATATATTGCTGCGTCAATATTTAGATTTTTACCTGAAGAATCCTTGTGGCAAGCTGATGAAATATACCATAAACTTTTAACAGAGGAGCCATCTGGATTCCTGTTGCCTCAGAGTATGCTACTTTTTGAGGTCAATAATTATTGTTTTTAAGGCTGTTGGGTCGCTGATTATTTATTGAATTACCGCAATTGGCAGCTAAACTTGATTAACTCCAAAAAGCACTTCGATTCTACTTCCAACTTCTAGCTGCAAGACGGATTGAGCGCTGCCGCCGTTAACGGCAATTTCTAGCCAACCGTCTGAACCAATTATGGCAATTAAATCCCCTAGCTTGCTGTCGCTGTAAGTTTTACCGCTGGGGATGCGAATTGGATCGCAACTATTACTAATTATCACTGACCAATTGTTAGATACAATGCAATTATTCGGGATATTAGTAATTAGATTGCCGAAGCGATCGACATATTGAACGCAACCTACCGCACCTGTGGCTGTAACGGCGCAATTTGGTATCTGTAGCTGCACTAAACTTGCAGGGTCGATGCACTCTCCCAACTCTTCCAGCGGCACCCCGATCGCCAAATGAGCGCCCACTGCTGCGAAAATATCGCGACCATGAAAGGTGCTGCTGGGTTCGGGTATACGCCAATATTGCGAATTCGTCAACTCCACAGCGGCGATCCTCTTCGAGGGCTTCGCTAACGCACTTTCCCGACTCAACACCCCGCTAAACAACCCGTTATCAGGCCCGACAAGGAAGCAATTAGCACATTTAATTGCAACTGCGCGTCTGTTGCTACCCACACCCGGATCAACAACCGCAATGTGTACGGTTTCCGCTGGAAAATAAGCAAAAGCAGCCATCAAACAAAACCTCGCCGCCGCAATATTTTGCGAGGGTATTTGGTGCGTAATGTCAATGACTTTTAACTGCGGGTTAATTTGGGCGATCGTACCTTTCATCACTCCCACATAAACATCGCTTAATCCAAAATCCGTCAGTAGAGTTATAATTCTATTTTTAGACATAAATCCAAAGGTAAGAATATGGTAGCGCAGTGGGAAAACTTTTTGCAAAACTTAGGAGAATGGCACGGTTCCTTCACTCAGCTATCAGTGCGGGGAGAGGTAATGCAAGATACTCCAAGTATTATTTCTATCGAAGGACTCAACGAGAACAAAACTGTACGATTAAAACTGCGGCGTTTCTCCCCAAATCCTAGCGGTGTCGGCGAACCCCAAGTCAGCGAACTTTTTCGAGAATATCAAACTTTGGGACGAGATATCCTATTTTTTGAGAATGGATCTTTTTCTCAGGGTACTATTCAACTAGCGCCTTTTTCTGAGTGCGGTGCCGAGTTTGGTTTTATCTACAATAATCGCCGGTTGCGCTTCCTTATGATCTACAATACCGACGGCAATTTCTCACAACTTACCTTAATTCGCGAAAAACAGCTCGATAAAAATGTCCCCGAACGTCCGCCTTTAACTGTTGGTGATTTGCTGGGAGAATGGGAGGGCGAGGCCGTGATGATGTATCCAGACTGGCGTTCTCCCGATCGTTATTCTACCAAACTACAATTGGATTTGCAAAATGGCGATCGCCTAGTTCAGAAAATCACTTTTGGCAGTAATGCTAATGTTATCAGTTCTAGTGGCAGCATTGACGGCTCTGTGATTAATTTTAAGGAAAGTGCTTCGCCCGTGCAAGTTTTGCTACTTCCTGACGGCGGTTCTTGCACTTTACCTGTCAAAATTGAACTCAGAAAACCTATATTTTTTGAGGCCGGTTGGTTGGTAGAACCTGACTTGCGATTTCGGATGATTCGCAGTTATAATGACAAAGGTGAATGGGTCAGTTTGACTTTAGTTACTGAACGCAAAATTAGTCATTAGTCATTAGTTAGTAGGGGCGGGTTTAGCTAAAAGTCACTCCTATACAAGCGAGAAGAACAAGGCAAAACACGCCCGATCCATCTAAAAATCACTCCTATACAAGCGAGAAGAACAAGGCAAAAGTCGCCGAACCCATCTCCCCATCTAATGTTTATTTGTACCGACCTACTTACCAATTCCAAATTACCAATTGCCCATTACCAATTCTCAAATATGAAAGACACTTCTTTGAATATTATCGCGATTTCTATCTTCGCCATCACCGTTTCGATTATATTGGGCCCCCTATTCAACTTACCAGAGGCCGTACCTGCGATCGCCACTTTTTGCCTATTGGGGCTAGCCACCCTCGACAGTTTCCAGTGGCAAGGTCAAGGCGGTACAATATTAGTAGATTGGCTGGGGGGAAGTTCCAAGCAAAAGCGCGATCGCATCCTCCATCACGAAGCCGGACATTTCCTAGTCGCGCACCTGTTAGGAATTCCCGTAACCAGCTACGCCCTCAACGCTTGGGAAGCCTTCAAACAAGGTCAAACAGCCCAAGGTGGTGTCCGATTTGAAGACAAACAATTAGCATCTCAACTCCAAAGCGGCAATCTTTCATCCCAACTTTTAGACCAATATTGTACCGTGTGGATGGCCGGAATAGTCGCAGAAAACTTTGTTTATGGCAGTGCACTAGGCGGCGCAGAAGATCGCACCAAAATCAGCGCCATTTTAACACAACTCCGCCGTCCCAATTCCGAAATTCAACTCAAACAAAACTGGGGTTCGCTGCGAGCAAAAAACCTCATCGAAAGTCATAAGCCAGCTTACGAAGCTTTAGTCACAGCAATGGAAGAAAGAGCAACCGTTGCTGAGTGTTGCGACATTATCCAGCAAAACTTGTAAAAACCAAAAAATGATCTCAAAACAAAATTGTTTTTGGAGTAAGATGTTACGCATTTAACTTGAATATTCGGGGCGCTGTCGGAGCAACTGCCCACAATAGTTTGATTGCTTTTTGACATACAATAATTGAAACATAGAACACTTTATGACTTCGGAATTACCAAGTATTCATGCTCAGACCGATCGCTAAAAACAACTTAGTAAGCCCGCCCGCATCTAATTTTAACAATTCTATTTCTTGAAACCATGAGTGGACCGTTGCTCTGAGCAGCGCCCTGAAAAATTAAATCCAAATGCTGCAACAGGTGATTAAGCCATAGCATGAGTTATACTCCTACTGGAAAGACTGCGCCTGCCCAAAAATCCCGAAACAAAAGTTTATGAGCAACACTTCCCCGCCTGAACCAGCGGCCAATAACCCCGAAACCAAAAAACTCAGCTTCTCCACAAAATTAGCTTACGGTGCAGGAGACCTCGGCCCCGCAATTACGGCGAATGTTCTGGTATTTTTCCTGCTGTTTTTCTTTACTAACGTAGCCGGTTTGGCTGCGGGGACTGCTAGCAACATTTTGCTAATCGGTAAGGTTTGGGATGCCATCAATGACCCGATTGTCGGGGTTTTGAGCGATCGCACATCTCATCGCTGGGGCCGCCGCTATCCTTGGATGGTTTACGGCGCAATTCCTTTCGGCATCTTCTTCTTTTTGCAGTGGATTGTGCCCAGCAAAGACCCCACGATACTATTTTGGTACTATGTGGCGATCGGCATTTTGTTTAATACAGCCTACACCGCCGTCAACCTGCCTTACACCGCCCTCACCCCAGAATTAACCCAAGACTACAACGAACGTACTAGCCTTAATAGTTTCCGGTTTACTTTCTCGATCGGTGGCAGCATTTTGTCACTAATCATAGCGCAAATTATCTTTGCAATAGTTAAAGATGATACCCAAAAATACTTAATATTAGGCGCACTCTGTGCAGTGATTTCAGTATTGCCTTTGTACTGGTGCTTTTTGGGAACCCGCAAACACGTCTTATCTCAATTAGCAGAAAATCCCGTAGACGACTATTCAACTTCCTTGCCGATAGGAGAACAGTTGCGGATTGCTTTTAACAATCGTCCTTTTTTGTACGTAATTGGAATTTACCTCTGTTCTTGGTTGGGAGTGCAATTAACTGCTTCGATTTTGCCATATTTTGTCATCAACTGGATGGGACTGCCGCCAGCAACTTTTACTCAAACCGCGATCGCCGTTCAAGGCACTGCACTCGCCATGTTATTTGTTTGGAGTAGAGTCAGCGAGCGATATGGCAAAAAAGCCGTTTATTTTATGGGCATGAGTTTGTGGATTATCGCCCAAGCTGGACTGTTTTTCCTGCAACCAGGACAAGTAGTCCAGATGTACCTGTTAGCAGTTATGGCCGGTGTGGGAGTTTCTACTGCTTATCTCATACCTTGGTCGATGATACCGGATGTGATTGAACTCGACGAACTCCAAACAGGCGAAAGACGCGAAGGCGTGTTCTATTCGTTTATGGTGTTGCTGCAAAAAATTGGTTTGGCGATCGGCTTGTGGTTGGTAGGCCAAGCATTAGAACAAGCTGGATTTCTCGCCACAATTCAGGGACAGGCTGCGCCCGTACAGCCTAATTCTGCGCTGTTTGCGATTCGAGTTGCGATCGGACCACTGCCCACAATTGCTTTAATTTGCGGCATGATTCTCACATATTTCTATCCGATTACCCGCGAAGTTCATGCAGAAGTTTTGTTGAAACTTCGAGAAAAGAAAGCACAGAATTAGTTGACAGTTGACAGTTGACAGCGACTTCTACCTGGAAGGAAGAGGAGTGGAGTAAGGAATCGTCTGATTTTAATTTCTCCCTACAAGGGTTCCGACTTTAAACCAATTCTTTCTGGTAATTAGTAAAGTCAAAAACCAATAACTACAAAAATCTCATCTGGGCGATATCCAGAGAAATTATCGCATCACTTGCGAACTCTTTCTCTTCCCTTAGGAATCTGTCATCAGCCTCTTTCATCTGTTCCTCCAAAAAAAAACAGCCAGTTGCGCGTTTCCCGCTGCTATTGGTGCGATAACTCTCAATACTTCTCGGTTAAGCCCTATCGTCAAGTAAACTGGTGTTGATTCGTGGATCAGCGAGGGTAAAATTGATGG
>NZ_JAUBVX010000064.1:0-25966 GCF_036706065.1 Microcoleus sp. A2-C3
GACATGACATATCATGTGAATGACTACAATACTTTATTATCATATCAGCTACTCAACCAGAATGAAATAGCCCTGTCTTTCTAGCCAGTTAGATGCTTTACCAATTAAGCTACGAACCCCAGAGAGCAGGAGCGGTAGGACTCGAACCCACAACATTCGAGGTAGAAGCTCGACACTCTATCCAGTTGAGTTACACTCCCGTATTTTTTGTTGAATTGTGCGATCGCACTTCGCGTGCAAGTTATCGGAGCATTGCGTTTTCTCAGTTACTAGAGGGACTCCGCCGATGAGTTACTACACACTCTTTAAAGGATGGCTACTTCTAAGCCTACCTATCGGGTTCATTGCACTCCTCGTTCGCAAACGCACGCCGTTTTTGACAGCGTTACCTTTCCTCTCGTACTAAAGTATGTAGGCTCCAAAGATTGGGACACGCAAAAGGGCGATCGCTTTTAATATAAAAATCAACCGTTCAATGGAATCAACCTCCTTAAATTCAAGTAAAAACAACGAGAGTGGCAGGACTCGAACCCACAACATCCGCGTCCGAAGCGCGGCGCTCTATCCATTGAGCTACACTCCCTAAATTCGTAGTCCTGGCATGATATTACCCCGCCCTTGCTTGTAAGACAAATGCTCTACCGTTGAGTTACAGGACTGCTAAAGCGGATAACGAGGCTCGAACTCGTGCCTAGAGTTTGGAAGACTCGAATGCTACCGTTACACCATATCCGCAAAATTAAAAATGTAAAACTGCTTTTAGATGCTGCTCCTCATTCTGAAAAAGCTTGATTAATTCGATGAAAATCGATGGTCAAATTCTACAAATGTCCTTTTTTCTTCGCTAGAGTCGAGGACGGAAAATATTACGCTTTTGAATCTGGCATAAAATTGACCGTTCGGTAATAAAAAGTCTGCAAACATCTGCGCTACCATTGATGGCTCGTTTCTAAATACGCCACATCCCCAAGCACCTAAAATTAGGGCATCGCAGCCTTGATCAACAGCTAATGCTAACAATTTCGCACCGCGTCCGTACAGGGTTTCGCGTATTTTTTCGCTACTTTCTAACTCTTGTCTCCAAATTTGACCAGCATTGGGAGCTGAACTCGTGATGAAATCTACAAGATAAGGTTCCTCAAGCAAAGTTCCATCATCTTTTCGGAATACTGGACAACCGGGAGAGTAAATGAGTCGATCGGAGTAGAGCAGCGATTTCTGAGAGCGATGATACTCGTAGTATTGGGGACATTTTAAAAGGCTTTTGTACAGTGCAGAACTACGTGCTAAACTTTCTTCTTGTGCTTTAGCGCCTTTGATGAATCCACCACCCGGATTTTTAGCAGAAGCGAAGTTTAGGACTGCAATTTTTGCAAATTGGTGCGATCGCGCTGTACGCTCAGCCCCCACCAGCGTTGTCTCATTTCTCACCATAAATTCGTTTGAGAATTGGGGAGTACCGGAGAGAACATTTTCCTGAATCGCTGACAGGGCTTCGGGTTCGTAGTATGCTGTCCCAGCAAGACAGGATGCTAATTGGCGATCGATCTTAACCTGCTTGCCTTCAGGGGACAAGTAGCAACCATCTTCGATAATTTTTAGCGTGTCTTGAGCGATGGCAATTCTTTTCATGCTTTTTACTCGGATTTGCTGGTGAAAATTAGCGCTGTAACCTCTATAAAAAAGTTAGGATAATTAGATAGACTCCTTCTTAACTTTAGGACAAGCAGGTGGCGAGATTTGAACTCACATAAAAGCTTTACAAGAGCCTTATGTTGCCAGTTACATCACACCTGCAATTTGGTGACGGGGGCAAGAATTGAACTTGCTGATTTGCAGCTTATGAAACTGCCGAGCCTAACCGTTGCTCCATCCCCGCGATATTACCAAATGCCCCTGGCTGGATTTGAACCAGCAACCTTCTCGTTCTAAGCGAGACACCTCTTCCAATTGGGCTACAAGGGCAAATTTTAATTGAGCGATTCTCTACAGAATAGCTGCGATTCATAGACTATTTTAAGCATTGTAACTTCCTCCGATATTTATGGAAAATCCATGCTCCCGACAGGATTTGAACCCGTATAAAACTAGCTTCTCGAACTAGCGCGTCTGCCGTTCCGCCACGAGAGCAAATAGCAGAAATTGGCTGTTAGCCAAGTACCCCTGACAGGATTTGAACCTGCAAAACACCGATTCTGATTCGATGATGTTTTCCAATTACATCACAGAGGTAAAGTCGGGATAGCAGGATTTGAACCTGCAACCTTCGGCTCCCAAAGCCGCCGCGCTACCAAGTTGCGCCACATCCCGTTCATGCTCCCGGTGAGACTCGAACTCACAATCAAAATAGAACAGATTTTAAGTCTGCCGCGTCTGCCAATTCCGCCACAAGAGCAAGTATAAACTTAGTGAAACATTTGGTACTCCTGGTAAGATTTGAACTTACACAACACAAGGTTTGAGCTTGCGGCCTCTGCCAATTGGGCTACAGGAGCGTCATGATTACTGCTATTAGAAAAGCAGAACTCGGAAGGCAGGGTTTGAACCTGCATTGTTCCGCTTTCAAAGAGCGGTGCCATACCAATTAGGCGACTTCCGAATAATTGAATGCCGGGGTAGGCTTTGAACCTACATAAATTCCTGTTTCAGAGACAGGCGACTTTACCAATTTGTCTACCCGGCAATTAAAAAAATGGCTGCCTCAGTAGGACTCGAACCTACAACCATCACGTTAACAGCGTGCAGCTCTACCATTGAGCTATGAGGCAACGCAATCCCCCAAGTCAGTGTCGAACTGACGGCCCCTTGTTCTTCAAACAAGCGCTCTACCAACTGAGCTATCGGGGGAAAACGGAGAAGGAGGGATTTGAACCCCCGACGGGTGTTAAACCGCTCTTTCTTAGCAGGAAAGCGCCATAAGCCTCTCGGCCACTTCTCCAATTGAGCGAGAACGGAGGGATTTGAACCCCCAAATCTTCAGTTGCGCAAACTGAATTGTTGTCCAGTTACAACACATTCTCTCGATCGCAATTGCATATTACATACAGTTGCAAATGGGTCGGGCTGGAATTGAACCAACAACGCTTTAAGCTACTGTTTTACAGACAGCTACCCACACCAATAGGAGGGCCAACCCAATATTGAAAATTTGGTAGGTCGCCGAGGAATTGAACCTCGATCCATCCGCTTAAAAGGCGGCTGCAAAACCATTCTGCCAACGACCTACACAAAGTGCTGACGGGAGTTGAACCCGCAGATCACTTGGGTGAAAACCAAGCGGCTTAAACCATTTGCCTACAGCACTATCGATTTTAGATTTTAGATTGGGAATTTGCGATTTTAGATTGCGATTTTAGATTGCTCCTGCGAATCAGCAAAAACAGAGGTTAGGGCGGGAGTTGAACCCGCGAAATTCGGTTTTGCAGACCGACGCTTTGGGCCGCTCAGCCACCTAACCTGGGAGTCCCGACGAGGTTTGCACTCGCAATCTTCACGCCAGAGAGGGTGACGGATTGACTTTTGCCTGCGGGACTTTGACGGGAGTAACGAGACTTGAACTCGCAACCTTTCGCTCGACAGGCGACTGCTCTAACCGATTGAGCTATACCCCCGTGATAATGAACAATAGAACTCTTGAAAAAGTCCTTGTAATCAAATTTTCGGACGGGCTCTTCGGCCCATCCCACAAAAAGTTTTTTCTCTTGTGGGATAGGCCGAAGAGCCCGTCCTAGCTATTTTTGCAATAGGTCTAATATTTTGTTCTTGAATTACTGAAGTTTGGACGGGGTGGCGGTTGATTCCGCGTACTACAACCCTAGGGAGTTATGGTTGCCGGAGTCTACACCGCCAAATGTCCGCAATTATGTGACATGATTAATGATCTATTCAGTTTTCAAGGTTCGTATTGCTCTTGGGATAATGCTTTGAAGCTCTTTCCCCTTCGCCATACATTTATACTACATTGCGTGTTACAAGAATGTCAAGGGGGTAATACAACTTTTTTTGAAATTAGTTTTTTTGAATGGTAGTCGATCGCCCCAACCAACACTCCCACTCCTCCGAACACACGAAGAATCAAGACATTTGGCTGCTAAACTGGTGCTGTAGCGCGTGGTAAATCCGATGCTGAAACTGTACTACACTCCGATGTCTCTGAATTCTCGCCGCGTATGGGTGGCACTTCTGGAAAAGCAGATTGCGTTTGAGCCGATCGCACTTAACCTCGATGGCGACCAATTTGGGCCGGATTTTCTGGCAATTAATCCGTTCCACCGCATACCGGTGTTAGTGGATGGAGATTTGACTTTGGTGGAATCTCTGGCAATTCTGGATTATATAGATGCAAAATACCCGACGCCTGCACTGCTACCGACAGAGGCGAAAGCCTTGGGAATTGTGCGGATGGTGGAAATGGTGACGTTAAATGAACTGTTGCCGGCAATGTTTCCATTAACACGTCAAATGCTGGGTGTAGCGGGAGACACTGCACAGAAGTTGGAACAGTCTAAACAGCAGATAGTAACGGTGTTGAGGTTTTTTGAGGGGTTGCTGGTGGATGGACGCACTTTTTTTGCTGGCGAACAGTTTTCTTTGGCGGAAGTCGTGGCGGGGACTGCGGTGCGTTCTGTGGGGATGTTTGACATATCTTTTGATGAGTATCCGAAGTTGCAGCAGTGGGGCGCGAGACTTGCAGGGCGATCGAGCTTTGAGCAAACGGAGGTGCCTCAAGCAGAAATTGCGGCGAAAATCCCAATTATTCGGGATTTACTGGCGGCAAGGCTTTAACTCTTCAACCCCTCTGAGCTCGGGTTTCGTCTGTTTCGGCGCGATTTGAATCGCCCGCCGTGAATCGCCCGCCGTGAATCGCCCGCTTCCTTCCCATCGCCCGCATTCGATCGCCCTTCCGATCCCGCTGTCAATCCCCGCTGAGAGATATTTATAAAAAATTCAGTGTTTTTTCCCTGAAATTCCCATTATCATTATCCGCAGTGTGAAGCGAAAGGAATCTCAAGTGAGGGGAAATCATCTGTTTCAAAAACTGAGAAAAGAATGGCGTTTTGTGGCGATCGCCCTGGCCGCTGCTACGATTAGCTTTATCCTCGGTATGCTGATGCCAGGAAACCAACAGGGAAGCGGCAACCCTGCAACCGCCGCGATGCAGGTACAGAACCTTAACCAATCCTTAACCGTAAATCCGTTAGTAAAAAAGGTTGGGGACAATCAAACAGCGTTTAATCTCGATCGCACAATTGAGGAACTTCTCACCGTATTGGAATCCAAAGAAAAACTCTTGACTTTTGTGCCGCCTGAACAGTTTCAGGGAACAACTGTTTTTGAGGGAAAAGTCAAAGATTCTGAGAAAGTGATTGCTTTAACTGTTGATGACGGCCCGTGGCCGGAAACGACGGAACAAATGCTGGATATTTTTAAGCAAAATGATGTTAAAGCAACTTTTTTTTGGCTAGGTCAATCTATCGAAAATTCTCCTGATATTGCTCGCCGAGTTGTCGCAGAAGGTCACGCGATCGGCAATCATACGTGGCATCACTGGTACGATCCGATGGATGCAGCGACGGCGGCTAATGAAATCGATCGCACGGCTAAACTTATTTACGAAACGACGGGAGTTAAGACTACTTTTTTCCGCCCGCCGGGGGGTGTTTTGAATAATGGCTTAGCTAAGTATGCTAAAGAGCAGAATTATGCTGTGGTGATGTGGTCGGTAACTTCTGCCGATACCGATCCGCGCGCTCAACCGTCGGCTTTTGTTAATAATGTATTGAAGGGTGCGAAGCCGGGGGCGATCGTGTTGATGCACGATGGCGGGGGCGATCGATATCGTACTATTAAGGCTTTACCGGAGATGATTGCTGGTTTGAAGAAGCAGGGATATCGGTTTGTGACGGTTCCTGAGTTGCTGGAAATGCAAGGGGAATCAGCAGCGTAAATTGTGTAGGAATTGCGTGTCTTTTTTCGACGATAAAGCTCAGGTTAGAGAAACCCGTTTTCTGCAATAATATTGGTTTTCCAACTAGATATCTACGAAGAAATTGGGTTTCTGATTTCCTGTGCTTAAGTTATCAAAGAGAAAAAAATGGCGATAGATTTTAAATTAAATTCTATAATAAATCAGCGAAGATAATAGTATTTTTTGAGATAAGATGATATGAGAGAACTCAACAAATTAGAACAGAATGGAGTTGAGTTGATAAATGTCGTCGATCGCGAGCTAGTGCGTCACTGGCTGCACACCTTAGATACCTGTCCGAGTACCAACAGTTGGGCGATCGCCCGCGCGGCGCAACTGCACCACGGAGATGTAATATTTACTAAGCGGCAAACCAGCGGGCGCGGCCAACACGATCGCACCTGGCACGCCCCAAACGGTGTTTTGACTGCAAGTTTTGTGCTCGACAACCTCAATCCCCATTTGTTACCCGGACTCAGTTTAGCAGTCGGTTTAGCTGTGATTTTCGCGATCGAGGATTTGGTGCCCGAATGCCGCGATATGCTGCGCCTGAAATGGCCGAATGATGTTTGGATCGATCGCCACAAATTAGCCGGAATTCTCTGTGAAGCCACTTCTGGTAAAATTTTCGGCACTCGCGCCGTTGTGGGAATTGGACTCAACCGCTGCGTAGATTTCGCGGCGGCAGGATTGGATGAAAGGGCGATCGGCAATGCGGTAAGCTTGCATTCTATTGCTAGTAATGTGCCCGATGAATTGTGTTTGCTCGATCGACTGCGGCACTATTTACTCGAACTAGCCGATATGTTTTCCACCACAGACAAGCCCGCCCAAAAGTCCGGTTTAACGCCACTTTTGCCGGAATTGTGCCGCCGCGATGCCCTGATTGGGTGTAATGTGGTGATCGAGCTTTCCTCGGAAACCATCTGCGGAAAAGCCGCCGGGATTGACGGAAGCGGCCGGTTGTTAGTATGCTTGGGCGATCGAATACAAGCCTTTACCTCCGGGCGAGTTCGATTAAATTAAGAGTCATTCGTCATTCGTCATTCGTCATTCGTCATTCGTCATTAGTTGTTAGTCATTCGTCATTAGTCATTAGGAAAATTACCAATTACCAATTCCCAATTCCCAATTCCCAATTCCCAATTCCCAATTCCCAATTCCCAATTCCCAATTCCCAATTCCCAAATTTAATTTAGCACCTCAAATATGACCAATCTGCTCAGCCACAGCGGTTGATTCGCCTCCACACCTTCAGGACGGCCCTTAGTAGAAGCAACTTGAATTCTATTGCTGTTTATTCCTTGTTTAACCAGAGCAGCTTTCACATTTATCGCCCTTTCCAGAGCCAACTTTTGATTTTCCGCAGGACTGCTGTTAAAATCGCTGTAACCAACTACCCTCAAACTCTTCGTGCTATTTTCCTCCATATATTCCTTGACTTTTCCAAGCTTTTGTGCTACGTCTTTCGGCGACATAATTGCCGAACCCACACCAAAATAAAGGCGAACATCTATCGCCTGTGACGGCGGTTGAGTGCCTATTCCCACTGTATTTGTTACAGACTTCACCCCCGGAATTTTCTCAAAAGCTTGAGTGATTTTCTGAGCATCTGTCGCTTTGCTCACGCTCCCTGCAACGGCGACTTTTCCCTCTGCATAACGAGCCGAGATATTAATGCTTTCTAATTTATTCAAAAGAGCCACAGTCCGCTTGACATCGGCTTCTGTTAAAACTGGATCTGGAGGCACTTCAACGGCTATAATTTTATTGTCAATTCTTAATTTGGGAGCGGCTTGCTGAGCGATTTTTTCTGCTTTCGCTCGCAGCTTTTGATTGGGCACTCGTCCCGAAATCTCCAATACTTGATCTTTGACATCTGCCACAAGGCGATAAACCGATAAGTCGGGAGCAGATTGTAAAGCTAAATTTGTATCTGCTTCTAAAGTCGCTGCAATTGAGCTGCGGTATTGATGAATACCCCAAGGTACGCCAATTAAACCTAACGCTGCCAAACCGATTATTGGTAAAATTGGAATTTTAGCAGATTTAACTTTTACCTCTGTATCGATTAACTTTTGCAAATTCAATTTTACTTCAGGAGGTACACAGGTTGGATCTCCGTTAAATGCCTGAATTTTATCCCCGTATTCTTGAACAATATTTTTGAATATCGCTCGCATTTTGTACTTAAACCACTGGCGAGTTCCTCCTTCGATAACTACTGCTAAATAACACGAACCGGCTACTTCCAATACGATCGAAGATGTCCCGTATTCTATGGCATCAATCTCTGCAAAATTTCCCGATTGAGATATGCAGTCGTTGACAAAAGAGCGAATAGCAGTCAGCATCCCCGATATCATTTCTGATTCTAGCTCTTCGCTTTCAGACGGCTGCACTGCCGAAATTACTAAGCCTGATGCTGCTTGGATTAAAAATACAGCTTTAACAGTCAATGGTGTTGTTTCTTTCATCAGCAATTCAGCTTCAGAAATTCCCTGCAATTTGGCTTTAATTTTGCGAGTAATTCCCTCTGGGCTTAACGATTTCTCGATTTTTTCGTTAATATCCCGCATCGTCTCGGCTATATATTTTAAAATTGTGCTGCCAATGATCGGATAGAGTGCATCTGACATGGCTTCTTGTTTGAGAACAATTTGCTGTCTGATGGCAGAGGCAATTTCTGGTGCGATCGCCATTGCAATTTCATCGGGCGATTCACTGATTCTGTTGCTGATTCCCACAGGAAGAGACGCCGCTATGGCTAATCCCATCGACTGCCTGTTTTCTCGGGTTTTGATATTAATTACTTCATCAATTATCGGAGCTATGGTTTCGGCAAATAATTGTCTTGACTCATTAATTGTTTGGAGCATCATTTGGGGGAAAATCATTTTAATTTTCGCCACTAATTCTTCCCGATCGCCTCCCCATTCCGCATCAGTTATTTTGCGATCGAGATCCTCTACTTTAACGTTGAGATTGTAATTATAACCTACCGCTTCATCTAATAATGGTAAAATAGATTGGATCACCGATTTTTGCAGTTGGGTGTGATGGCTAACCATCAGCTCGTCAATCAAAGGTTTTAGTAAATCTGTAAACAAGTCTGTCGATTGATAAATCCGGTGTTCGATCGCCACAATCTTTTGTTCGATATTCCCCAGTCTTTCATCAATCCTTTTATTCTGAATTATCGCATCGACAGCCGGGGCGATCGCAGATTCTATCTCTAACTTTGCTTCCCGAATGCTTCCAGACAGCATTTCTACGATCGCAGGCATGATTCTGCCCATCAACCCTTCTATCTCAGCTAAAACTTGCTGCTGAACTTCGACAATCTTATTTTCATTTTGCAATATTTGTGCTGCAATACCGCTGTTTTGAATAGCAGTATTGACAGCAGGTGCGATCGCCTCTCTCACCTCGAACTTTGTCTCGTCGATTTTGCGATTCAGCGACTCAATCATTAACGGCATCAACCGTGCCATAATTTCTTCCGGCTGAGACTTTTGCTGTCGGTGCAGATTATTTAGTCTACTTTCTACATCGCTCAATTTTCCTGGAACTTCTCTTTGCAGCATTGCTGATTCTATCAAAGGTTCGATCGCCGCTGCTACCTCTAATTTTGATTCATCGATTTTCCGGTTCAGCAAATCAGTGATTGCCGGCATCAACATCGCCATGATCTCTTCAGGCTTCTGAATTGGCGACTGTTGCGTAGCCAGCCGGCCCTCAATGATGCTCAATACTTTTTCTTCTATTTCTACCCAAGCTATTCTTACCTGTACTGAAGGGGCGACAGTTGCTATAACTTCTAACTTTAATTCACTAATTTTGCGGTTCAGCAAGTCGCTAACTATCGGCACTAGATGCTTGATTAAATCTTCTGGTTGCTGCTGGGAACGCTGCTGAATATTCGCAAATTTATCTTCAATTATTACTACTTGTTTTTCCAGTCCGTTTTGATTATCAATTACTTGATTGATTGTCGGTGCGATCGCCGCTGCTACCTCTAATTTAGACTCTTCTACCTTGCGGTTGAGCATCTCGCCCACTAACGGCATCAGCCGTTTGATTAACTGTTCAGGATTCGGCAGTTGCTGGTGGTTGAAGTTAGCAATTTGATTTTCCAAATCCGCTAATTTTGCCTGAAATTCCAGGCGATTCATTTTATCGTTGCTGGCGAGTTCGATCGCGTTGTTTAATTCAGACTTCAACCGCTCTAACTCCTCTGTTACCAACTCAGGGATTAACGGCTTTAATAAATTTATCAATTCTTTCGGTTCAGACATGAGGTTCTCAAAATTTTCCAACCTTTCTTCGACGCTGAAAATATTACTATAAAATTCTGGCAAATCCCTTTCAAACAGCAGTTGCTGCAACCGCTTAAACTCCTCCACTGCTTGTTCTAATTCTTCCTCCGACGGTCGATAATTGTTGGCTACATTCGCGATTCTAGATAAATCTGCTGCCTGATTATTTTTTGGTAGTCTTTCAGATGGTATCTCTTCATGATTATTCAACACTTCCGGCACAACAGCAGGTGATTCGATCAGAAAAGACAATTGGTTGCGCCGGTTTTCTTCTTCCTCAAGTCGCTCTGCCGACTTTTCAGAGGGCGGTAACTTCAGTTCGATAGGTTCTTTTTTAAATTGCTTAAGTAACTGTATTTCAGTCAGTATGATTAGCAATTCCTGAAGTTGATCTCCAGCTTTAGAACTTGCCACAGGTGCCTCTGACACTTCTGTTTTTGACTGATATATTTTGCTTGAATTATCATTAGATGCTGCCATACTGTGCTACCAAAATCTGATTTTAACCGATCGACTAAAATAACCAGCTTGCTTGCCGCCTCGCGCCAGCGAACACAATTTTGCGCAGTGTCAGACGTACTAAAGCTATTGCCCTATTTTAGCTGCTACTCTGCGACTAGCCAACTGGGCAGCCAACTGCAATGCTGCTGTCATGCTGGAGGCATCGGCAATTCCTTGACCTACAATATCAAAAGCTGTGCCGTGATCGGGAGATGTGCGGACAAAGGGTAAGCCAATTGTAGTGTTGACTGCTTTGTCGAAAGCCATCAATTTGACTGGAATCAAGCCTTGGTCGTGATACATTGCCAAGTAACCGTCGTGAGCTTCTTTGGCTAAGCCGTACCAAACTTTAGCTGGTTTTACCCACATGGTATCCGGGGGGACTGGCCCGTCTAACCGCACTTGAGGAAAACGATCGCGCTGCGTTTCCAACCACGGTATCATCCAATCTTGCTCTTCATTTCCCAGTTTGCCATTTTCCCCACTGTGAGGGTTTAAGCCAGAAATCGCAATTTTCGGTCTTTCGATCCCAAAATCTTCCCGCAAACAGTCTACCAGCAATTCTAGTTTTTCGCTGAGCAATTCTGGAGTCAAAACATCCGGTACTTGACGCAGGGAAATATGTGTGGTAGCGAGTAAAGTTACCAGCGTCCAACCGCTGTGAGGAGATGTGGCGGCAAACAGCATTCCGAACCGCTGCGATGAAGCCCTTTCTGCGAGGAGTTCTGTTTGTCCAGGATAATTGTAACCGGCCGCTTGCCAGCAAGTTTTGGAAATTGGGCCGGTGACAATGGCCGAGAATTCGCCGGCAAGGGTACGGGCGATCGCGCTTTCCATGTACGCAAAGCTAGCCGCCCCACTAGCCGCATTCCCGACACCGGGGACAATTTCACCCCACTTGCTGTCTGGTTCGATATCAATAATGTTTAATGTTTCGGGATTTGCCGCTGCGGTTGCTGGATCGATCGATCGCAACTTATCGTAAGTTTGCTGCAAAATTGCCCGCGAGCCGAAAACCGTCACCATCAAAGCAGCAGCCGGATCTGCCAAGGCTTTGAGGATCACTTCCGGGCCTATTCCCGCCGGATCTCCCAGAGTTACAGCTAGTTTTGATTCCCGATCGAGACTCAAGGCAGTTTTCTCCCCAAAAAATACAGCAATTTCAGCAGTGAGATTTTAGCATTCATGTAGCTGGTTGCCCCAAATTATATTATCTTTGTTTAATGCGATCGCCCAATTAGACATATAAAATCATGAATCCTGAAATTTTCAATGCAGCCTTTTTGTCCTTTTCCCTAATTTTCGTGGGTATAGGCGGAGGCTTCCTCCTGCTCAAACTGCAAGGCGGCGAAGAATAAGTTTTTGTAACAATCATTCAGAAGTCTTCTAAGTTAAGCCTTCTAGCTTCTGCCTGCCACCCAGAGCCAGCCTGCTGCCGAAGCTTTCAAGTCCAAAATGAGAAAAAATCAGGCTTTTGTTAAGTTTTTATAAAAAACATAACGAAAACCTGATACTATCTTATAGAAAGTTTAAGATTCATAAATTAATCCCTAGATGACTTTATTGATTGTAGGAGCCACAGGCACCCTCGGCCGCCAAATAGCCCGCCGCGCCCTAGACGAGGGCTACCAGGTGCGCTGTTTAGTCAGAAATTACAGAAAAGCTGCATTTTTGAAAGAATGGGGCGCTGAACTCGTACCGGGGAACCTTTGTCAGCCCGACAGCTTGATTCCTGCACTAGAAGGCGTCACTGCTATCATCGATGCAGCAACAGCCAGCGCGGCAGATTCTGTCAGCATCAAAAGAGTAGACTGGGACGGAAAAGTATCGCTAATCCAAGCAGCAGCAGCAGCAGGCATCAAGCGTTATATATTCTTTTCTTTTCTCGATGCTGAGAAATATCCGCAAGTTCCCTTGTTGGAAATCAAGCGCTGTACCGAGCTTTTCTTAGCAGAATCCGGTTTAGATTACACAATCTTGAGACCTTGCGGATTTTTGCAAGGACTGGTGAACCTGTACGCAATGCCGATTTTGGACAATCAGGCAGTCTGGCTGCCCAACAAGCCGTCAGCCCTTGCTTATATGAACACTCAGGACGTGGCAAAGTTTGCCGTCCGAGCTCTTACCGTTCCCGAAACCGAGAAAAAAACCTTTCCGGTGGTGGGAAATCGAGCTTGGGATGCTGAGGAAATTGTGCGGTTGTGCGAGCGGCTTTCTGGCAAACAAGCCAAAATCACCCGCACGCCAGATGCCTTGTTGCAGGCTACTCGTCAATTTGCTAAGTTCTTTCAGTGGAGTTGGAACGTAGCTGACAGATTGGCTTTTTCAGAAGTTTTAGCAGCCGGAAAACCCTTGAAAGCTCCGATGGATGAAGTTTATAGCGTCTTCGGAATTGACCCCAAAGAAACTACTACTTTGGAGTCTTATCTCGAAGAATACTTTAATCTGATTATGAAGAAGCTCAAGGAAATAGAGTACGAGCAGCTTAAGACTAAAAAACGGAGTAAACAAAAAATGCCCTTTACTTTTTAAAGTGCCGAAAGCTGGAATTATATACAACGACGTTAAACCAGTCTCTTGTCGCATCGCCGAAGAGTTGAAAGACAAGCTGACTGCCCGCGGCTGGGAGGTCTGCGCGGTTTCCGGTGCCGGGGGAATTTTGGGCTATTCTAGTCCCGATCGCCCCATGTGCCACACTCCGATCGACCAACTTGTCCCCCCCGGTTTTGACAGTGACATGGAGTTTGCAGTGGTTTTGGGTGGCGACGGTACGGTGCTGTCTGCGTTTCGCCAAGTTGCTCCCATCGGAGTGCCACTGCTGACTGTCAATACTGGTCATATGGGCTTTTTAACAGAAACTTATCTGAACTTGCTCCCGCAAGCTTTGGAAAAAGTGATCGCTGGAGAATACGAAATAGAAGAAAGGTCAATGCTGGCCGTGCGGCTGTTTCGAGAAAATGACTGCCTTTGGGAAGCGCTTTGTCTCAATGAAATGGTGCTGCACCGCGAACCGCTGACTTGTATGTGTCATTTTGAAGTCGCGATCGGGAATCACGCCTCTATTGACATTGCCGCCGATGGAGTAATTATCTCGACTCCGACAGGATCGACGGCTTACGCCCTTTCTGCCGGCGGGCCTGTAATTGTTCCCGGAATACCGGTGCTGCAATTGATCCCTATTTGCCCCCATTCGATGGCTTCGCGGGCTTTGGTGTTTTCCAACACTGAACCGGTCAAAATTTTGCCGGCGAGTCCGAATCGCCTGGTAATGGTGGTAGATGGGAACGGCGGATGTTATGTTTTGCCGGAGGATTGGGTGCAAGTGGAGCGATCGCCCTACCCAGCGCGTTTTGTTCGGATACAATCCTTTGAGTTTTTCCACATTTTGCGGGAAAAATTAGGCTGGGGTTTGCCTCACATTGCCAAACCGAATTCCGTTGAGTTGCCTTGATAGTTGTTGGTAATTAGCGGAGTGTAGCGGATGGCTAAAGTCCCGTCCTTTTAGGGCGGGTTTTTCTTCGCCTTCAGGTTTCTAAGTTTTTTCGCAGGATAAAGCTCGATCGGAATCTCCTACGGAATCCTTAATTCTCGATCGAGATTCCGAATCATCTTCAAGGTGAGGCAGCGTTTACGAGATAACGGTATAGAACCCATTTGAGATCTATTCTGCGTAAATCTCAGAAACCGGGTTTCTCTCTATATTTCTCGTCACCCAACCAAAGACTCGTAGAAACCCGGTTTCTCGCCCCTAGCGTAAATCTCAGAAACCGGGTTTCTCTCGGTATTTCTCGTCACCCAACCCAAAAACTCAAAGATGTCAAATGGGTTCTATAGTTGGAGTGTCTTCATTAGTTTTCTTTACCCCCATGCGTCTTTGCGAATGTTGTCTAGGGTGATATTTTTTCCTTCCCAGATTCCGGCTAGTTCAAAAAAGGATTGTTCTCGATCGGAGTCATCATTTTTTGGTTCTATCGTTTTAGTTTGGCTGGCTTGAAAATCCAGAAATTCGATAAATTCAATAACTTTATTGCGTTCTTCTAGGGGAAAATGTTGGATTTTTTCGGTCGCCATTTCTAGGGTTAACATGGGTTTCTCCTTGGTTGGTTTTGGTACTATTTTAACGATTTACACAAACATTTTTTTTTGATAGACTAGCTTGTTGCATGGGTGCGCGATCGAAGCATATCTACTGATTCTACCAATTTTATGTAGGTCAAGCTCTCGATCGAGATTCCTAATCATCTCCAAGGTCAGGCAGCGTTTGCGAGATAACGGTATAGTTGGAGTTTCTTCATTTCTATTCACTCTGCTTAGGACGGATTTCAAATTCTGAACGTGCCCGGAAGAAACAGACCTCAAACTCGAAGAAGAAATTAGCTTGCCCCAAAATCAAAGGTACATTGGTTGCTTGTGTCCAGGCAAATGCCAGGTTAAACATTGGGAATGAACTAACTTGAGCATTAACAACGACTGCACGGGCTTCAAATCGAGCCAAATTCCCAGCCAATACGACTGAGAGTGTCTCATTTTCCCAGACTAAGCCCAGTTGTAGCCCTAACTCGTAGGGCAAAACATTAACGCTTGCGCCTGTATCTAATAAGCCCTCAGCGTTTAAGGATTGACCGTTCAGGCTGAGTGTCAATGGCAGATACGGCATTCGATCGACCATGCCAAGACTGCTGTCAATGATTTTGTAGGGAAATCTCTGAGCGTCAATCATTCTGTTCTTGTTGTTTTGTCGTCAGAAGATTCATTAAAACATTGGCAGCCTCAGAGCAATTGTAAGGCGACCAGACCGGATACTCTCGATCGGCAACAAAAAAGTTTGTTGCATCTTCTTCTTTGACCAGTTCTGTTGCCAGAAACTGCATCAGCCGAAGCTTGTCAATTTTTGAAAGTTCCTGGATTTGGGACTTGAGTTCAGCCAATGGCATTTAAAAATCTCCTCGTTTGAGGTTTGGCGAAAAGATTGGATCTACTAGCTTGTTGCATGGGTGCGCGATCGAAGCGTATCTATTGATTCTACCAATTTTCTGTAGGTCAAGCTCTCGATCGAGCTTCCGAATCATCTCCAAATTCAGGCAGCGTTTACGAGATAACGGCAAAATGCAGCGGCGGCAAGTAAGCTTAAACTCAGCACCAAAATTTTTTGACCGTCCGTTGCCATGACGTGTTAGACACGCCAAGGTTGACTCTACAATCATTTAACCCACATTCCGCACTTCTGAACACAGTTAAAAGTATTTTGACGAGAAAACGTCATTCTAGAGATTTAATTTGATAATAATTCTCAATTATGCCAAAAAGTCGAGCGTATAAAAATAATTATCAACAAAAATTAATATTTCTATAGAGTGGCTATAACGCTTGTATAGAATGGAAGAGAGCCATTTTTTAGCCAAAAATTCCAGATTTTATGTTAAGACCTGCGGAAAGTGGGCTATAATATATTTTGAAAATGTTATTCCACTTGCGTTTCAATAATCATCTTTAAAGTTTAGCCTGCTTTACTTAGCAGGACACAGCGCAACTCCCTGACTGCCTACCACACGATGCAAGTTACTTCATGGGCGGGTCGAGGTGACGACCTGATAGCTCGAAAGGGTTATCAGGTTTTGGGGTTTTAAAGGGTTATAGTAAGCTCATAAGTTTTTTAGCTGTCCCGTAATGTACGTCAGCTAAAGTCTCTTGAAGGAGAGACACATATTCGAGGAATCTGGGATGACTTCCAAAACAACCGTGTAGTGTATTGCCATGCACAGACCAGTTTCGGAATACGTATAAAAGGGTAGGCATATCAAGAGAGTTAGCATTTCCTGCCTCTACTGCTTCCTTCACAAGTTTTGCAGGGTGCCCCTTAATGTTGTTTGGCAAGTATTTCAAAGAGATAGCTTCCAGTGTTGAGACAGAATGGTTAGTGTTGGGCAACCGTGTTGTAATTGGTGTGTTCAGTAGCCGATGAAGTTTCTGCAAGCGTACTGTTGCATTTGGTAGTAAAGCAGGAGTGTACAGAAGCAAAAATGCTGAGTATTCACTGTTTTTATCAGAGGGAGTTCCGAATAAAGACAGCAGCTCATTCCGAGTATAGATTGCATTAATAGCAAACCACGAGAAGTTAAATCGTAAAAGTTCAATAAACAAATCGTTACTTTTCGATTGATTTAAATTCTTACCCATGTAATGAATGTTGTCCATCTCTGCCGCACGTCTTACCCATTCAGTCGCAACACCTATTCCAATAACTTGGGTTGAGAGCAATGGAGTAAGTCCTTGGGCTGCAATACTTTTTTCTACTTTGTTCGCACATTGTGAATATAATTTACGTGCTTTTAAAAGAGTATGTCTGTGTGGTAGAATCATCGTAGCAATTTAATTACATATATCAATTATGTCTGTCTAACTTATAATTGTATCGCAGTTGCGGTGCATTATGATAAAGCAAGCAGCGATAAAGTCTCATCTTCATAAAATAACTCGATCGCGTTAAAATCCCGATGCAGCAAATTTTCAACTTGTGATGTCGAAAGCAATACAGGCTTTTAAATCTTCCCGCGTCAAATCGGGAAAATCGCCCTTGAATTTCTGCTTCGGTCATCTCGGAAGCCAGGTATTCAAGCACTTCATAAACCGTAATTCGCAAGCCGCGTACACAAGGCTTACCACCGCGTTTATTTGCTTCGATCGTGATGTGGTTTCGGTAGTTCATAAGAAACACTCGGTAATACCATTTTTCTGTGAAGCTGCATAGAATGTATCCTTTACAGGAAAGGATTTCAGGCTTCCCATTCTGTGCAGCTTCAAACAGCATTGCTATAAGTGGGAAACTCAGCTTGTCGATGGGCTTGAAATTCCAGAAATTCGATATATTCAATAACTTTATTGCGCTGTTCGGGGGGAAATTGTTGGATTTTTTGGATTGCCATTTCTAGGGTTAACATGGGTTTATCCTTGGTTAGCTTTGGTACTATTTTAACGATTTACACAAACATTTTTTGTAACAAGTTTTTTCACTTTTCAGGTGTTGTTTCTGGGGTAAGGTCGAGATTGCGATAGATTTGTTCAATGGCAAAACTTAGATTGATGCTTTTGAGTTCTATGGTATCGCCTGCTTGATAGTTGATGATCAGCCATTCACCTGTATCTTTTTTATGATACAAATCTATTTCGATGCTGGTAGAACTGACTAATAAATAGTCTTGTAAGGCTGGATTTTTGCGATACATTCTAAATTTGCCGCCTCTGTCGTAGGATTCGGTGCTAGGAGAAAGTACCTCAACGATTAGGCAGGGATAGGTAATGTATTGGGTTGTGGTTTTATCCCGTTCGTCGCAGGTTACACTAGCATCGGGGTAAGTATAGTTACTGGCTTCAACGATGTTAATCTTGACATCAGAATTGCCCGTTATACAGCCGCTATTTTCTAAATGATTATCGAACATAGCAGTAAGTCTGATGGCAATGCGACCATGATTGACGCTACCGCCGCTCATGGCGTACACTTGACCGTCGATGTATTCGTGTTTTTCGAGTTGCTTTTCTTCCCAAGCAAAGTATTCTGCGGGGGAGAGTTGGGGAAAGTTTTCTTTAATGGCAATCATGGGAAATCATTCCTTGGTTAGCTTTGGTACTATTTTAACGATTTACACAAACATTTTTTGCAGTAACCCTTTTTTGAATTGTTCAGTTAATTCGATTTGTTGGGCAATGGCTTCAATCTTTTTATCGATCGCTGTCAAAAAATTAGCTATTTTTTCTTGTTCTTCTTTGGATGGAACTTCAATAGTTTTAATCTTCCACGCGATAGCCCAATTCCGCTAAACGAGTGCGCGACTGCCGCCACTTCGGCTGCACCTTGACAAATAACTCCAAATACACTTTGCCTTCAATTAACTTTTGAATCTGTTCGCGGGCCGCACTGCCGATCGACTTGAGCATACTGCCGCTTTTACCGATTAAAATACCTTTTTGGGAATCCCGTTCGACGTGAATTGTCGCCAGAATGCGCGTAATTTTGGCTTCTTCTTGAACAATGTCGATCGCGATTGCTACCGAATGCGGCACTTCTTCCCGCGTCAGCAGCAAAATCTGTTCCCGAATCAACTCGCCCATAATAAAGCGTTCCGGCTGGTCTGTGACCAAATCTGGCGGATAATAATAGGGCCCAACCTCCAGATGTTCGATTAACAATTGTTGCAGGGGCTCGACACCCTCGCCCGTGAGAGCCGAAAACTTGACGACTGGCCACTCAGGATTGACAATTTGCTCGTAAGTGCGATCGATCAACACGGAATCCTCCGGTTGTTCGTCCAGCTTATTCATCCCCAAAATCACCGGAATTTTGCAATTGCTGAGAATTTCAATAATATATCGATCGCCCCCACCCGATTCCACCGAACCATCCACCACAAACAGCACCACATCCACAGACTGAATCGCGGTGCGCGCATTCTGCACCAAAACCTTACCCAGTTGGTGATGTGGCTTGTGAATTCCCGGAGTATCCACAAAAATAATTTGTGCCTCATCCGTCGTCAGGATGCCCCGCAGCCTGTTGCGCGTCGTCTGAGACACCGGCGAAGTAATCGCAATTTTCTGCCCCACCAACTGATTCATCAGCGTGGATTTGCCGACATTCGGCCGCCCGATAATACCCACAAAGCCCGATTTGTAACCCGCAGGAGCCGCGGGAACACTCATGATTTCCGATAAGTCTATAATCTTGCTATCTTCCACTAAATTCACCTATTTTCAAGCCCCTTCTCTGCCTATTGTCGCTTGAAAACACTCAAACGCCCATTGATGCACTGTAGCATCTTTCAAAGCCCTGGTATAGCGCATAACACTCAAAGGGCGATCGAGCTGCTGGGACAGTGTTAAGATGTGATGTGCGATCGGCAAAACTTGATATCTGAGACAAACTTTGATAAAGTTCCCATAACATCGCTCAAAAATGAATCATTCTGGTAAAACCGAGTCTACAATGCTGTAACAACTTCAGATGTGTAAATATCTTACTCAACTGAAACCATTCTACAGTTTGTCAGACCAACCAGTTTTTACACTTTTGAAGATGTCTGGTAATAAATTAGGTAGGTCAAAATCTAGATAAAAGTTCATTAGCATCATATTTTTTCTAATTGAAGCTAATGTTTTTGGAGACTATCTAATTAATGCTAACCGTCATAAAGTTGAGGAGATGAATCGGATGAAATCGAAATTATTTTGGAGTTGCTGCACCGTCTTGGTAGCCAGCTTGCCTATTCCCGCCTTCGCTCAAACAGCCCCCCAAGCAGGTATTGACTACAAAGGTGGCTCAATGAACTACCAGATGGTACCAGGCAAAATTCCTGAAAGAACCTTGCCCAAAGCCTTTGACTTTCCTATTATTACCAATGTTGCTACTGACACCAGCATCACCACGGATCACCTAATTACCGATGAGTTTCGCGCACCAGCGACTCGTACAGAATACACCAGCGCTCTCACCACCTGGGCAGAATCAATCAAAGAATGTCTGGGTAAACAGCCCCGCTTGATCCGGGCCAGCACCAAGAACCCGATTATGATTAATGGCAAAGTAGGCACGATTGTCAGAAACGCAAATAACCGTGCAGTTTGCAAATAAGCGAGTCAGTTCCGCTGTCTGAAGACAAAAACTAGAGACTGTTTTTACACAAAAAGAGCAATAGACTTTCTATTGCTCTTTTTGTTGCAAAATGTCAATTAATTGGTTTGTAGTGAGGACTTTAGTCCTTCTTAATTTCTGAGGACTAAATTCCTCACTACAAACGAGATAATTCCAGAGAAACCTGTTTTTTCCCAAAAATATGCTGTGAATCCCTGAGCATATGGATTTTAACACTTTAATTCTCGATTAAGTAGCACAAAATTCATTCGTACTTAGCAAAATTTCCCCATAATCAGGAATCCAAGCTAGCCACTTTTCCTCGGAACACTGACACAACAGCCATGCTTCGTCAAAACTGAATGCTGTTGGGGGATTGAACAATTTGACCCACATCGAAGGAACCAATTTGGGTGCAGGTACGGCGCAGCCAAATTTTTCCCAGTCGAAGGCACTCGCGGCGCCAGCTAGCGTTTGTTGCGATTGCCAAGTACGAATATCTGTTTGTAGTTGCATAATTACTCCTGTCTGTCGAGCTAAGAGTCTGCACTCCTTGCGGGGTTTTAACAACCCAGAGCGGCAGATAAATTTTGATTATGTAGTCTATGTTACTGAATTATCTGGGTCAATGTGTAGTTTGTTACAAAAATTTACAATCGAGAGGGGCTCAAGTGGCTCTAAGGTGGAAAGGTCGATCGGCTATTTGGGCGATCGACAGCGATCAATTACGATCGTAAAAACATCGGATTCACAGCAACCGCACCCGACGGCTAGGAGGTTCTTAATTCCTCAGTCTTGGACGCACTCCGACTCTTAGAAACCGGGTTTTTTACCGAATCTGTGGGATGCAACGAAGTAGACGCCAAAAACCCGGTTTCTGATCCTCATGCAATATCCATCCGTTACATCCGTTACAAAATTCGTTGCCGAACTTCCTTCTGATATGAACCAAACTGCCAAATCCCATTGGAAAACTCTAGATCGTTTTGTAGAAATCAACTCTCACTGGGTAAAGCTAATCGCCGAACATCTCGAAACTACCGAAGGAAAAATAGTAGAATATTGGCGGGTAGAAAGAGCAGATTCAGTTGTAATCTTGACTGTTCAATCTGACAAATTGTTGTTTCCCTCACCGATGTATCGCCCCGGCGTGGCATCCGCCACCCTCGATTTTCCCGGCGGTCGCGTACCAGAAGACACAACGCCAGCAGCCGCAGTTCCAGGTATAATAAAGAAGGAATTAGGTGTGACTGAAAGTGCGATCGCCCGCATCCAACCAATCAACACCACAGGCTGGGCAATCAACAGTTCATTCTCCAATCAAAAACTCTACGGTTTTGTAGCAGAATTGCACCCGACAGTCACAGTAAACCCCGAACTTCTCGGTGCCGTATATCCTGTAACCCCCGACGGAATTCGCGACTTGCTCAAAAAATTAACTTGCCTCCAATGTCGAGCATTATTGCTAGAATGGCAAAACCACGACGATTTTAGATTTTAGATTTTCCCGCCACACTAGCCGATTGACGATTTATTACAACCAACATCACCGAAACTAATCATGGCTGTCAATAATCATGAAGTTGCTGTCGAATGCCTCGATGTTACATATCGCCTCAATCGCAGGCATTTAGTAGAAAAAATTAATTTTAAAGTGCTCCAAGGAGAAGTTTTAGTATTGCTGGGACGCAGCGGTAGTGGCAAAACTACCACCATGAAATTGATTAACAATTTACTCACGCCAACCAGCGGCGAAGTGCTTGTCATGGGAAAATCGACAACTGAATGGAGCCCCATTCAATTGCGGCGAAAAATTGGCTATGTGATTCAAGAAATCGGTTTGTTTCCCCATTTTACCGTCGAGCAAAACGTCGGTTTAGTCCCGAAACTGGAAGGTTGGGAGGGCGATCGCATTCAATCTCGCGTCCGCCAACTGTTAGAATTAGTCAACCTCGATCCGCAGCACTTCGCCAAACGTTATCCCCATCAGTTATCTGGCGGACAGCGGCAGCGCGTGGGTGTCGCCAGAGCACTGGCGGCTGACCCTCCACTGCTGTTAATGGACGAACCGTTTGGCGCTTTAGACCCCATTACTCGCCTAGAATTGCAGCGAGAATTCGGTCAATTGCAGCAGCAACTGGGCAAAACTGTGATTTTTGTGACTCACAGCATTCAAGAAGCTTTTTTGTTAGCTTCTAAAATTGGTTTGATGCAGGATGGACGGTTAGTTGAATTGGGATCGCCCGATGATTTTCTAAAATCTCAGCATCCAGAAGCTCGCGCATTTCTTGAATGTTTGCAAGTAGCTAAATTTGAATGATTTTAGCAAAATTTTGATAATATATTTTTAGTAACTAAGCTGACAATCAAACGATGCACAGTCTTTACCAGACAGACTTCTATGCTTGGACACAACAACAAGCCAAGTTACTTCGCAAGCGTCAGTGGAGTGAACTTGACTTGTCAAATTTAATTGAGGAAATTGAATCTTTGGGCAAACAGGAACGTCAAGAACTTAGAAATCGTTTGAGCATTTTGCTAGGACATTTGCTGAAGTGGCAATATCAGCCCCAGCAGCGCAGTCGTAGCTGGTTGTCTACAATTCGAGTGCAGCGGCGGGACACTCAGAGGCTGATACAGGATAACCCAAGTCTGAAACCTTACTTGCAAGAAGCTTTCCAAGAAGCTTATCAAAACGGTAGAGATTTGGCAGTAGGAGAAACCGATTTACCTCTCAAAACCTTTCCTCCAAACTGCTTTTACAGCTTAGAGGAAATTCTGGACTCTCGCTTCTATCCTGGTGAACCAAGTCCTGAAATGGAAAATGATTTATAAGATTGACAGCAATCAGGAATAACCAATTACCCGATGATAGAATTTTTAAATCGCTATGGCGCTGAGATAATTCAGCGCGTACTCGAACACTTATATTTAGTAACTGTGGCAATTTCGATCGCAATTATTGTGGGGATTCCCCTCGGGATTTTAGTCACGAGAAAACCAAAATTGAAAAAGCCGATTTTGGGATTTGCAAATATTATGCAAACAATTCCCAGTTTAGCTTTGTTTGGCTTGCTAATTCCGATGCCCGTTTTGGGAGGAATAGGCGATCGCACGGCAATCATCGCCCTCACACTCTATTCCCTACTGCCGATTATCCGCAACACTTATACCGGGATTGTTGGCGTCGATCCGGCGATTACGGAAGCCGGGAGAGGCATGGGAATGACGGATCTGCAAGTGTTATGGCAAGTCGAACTTCCCCTAGCCCTGGGTGTGATTCTGGCGGGGGTGCGAGTTGCTGCGGTAATTGCGATCGGGCTAACAACGATCGCCGCTGCAATTGGTGCCGGCGGCTTGGGCGTGTTTATTTTTCGCGGCGTTGCTACAGTCAACAATCAGTTACTTTTAGCTGGGGCAATTCCGTCAGCTTTAATGGCATTAGCGGCAGATTTTGGGCTGGGTTTAGTGGAAGGACACCTCTCGAAAAGATCAGACGGCGGTTGAAACCGCGTCTACAAAAACGAAGTCTGCCTCCGCAGACTGAAGAAAATTATGTTTTAGGTTATTTTCACCGCCCATTCTTCAACCCACGGAGGTAGGTTTTGTTTGTACAAACGCGGTTTCAACCGCCCGGTCTTCTGCAAGCTTCAAACCAGAAGCATTCGGAGGATTCGCGATCGAATTACGGATTTCATTTGAGCGTTCAATGTATTCTCGATCGCCCAAAACAGCTTCGCTTCCCTCCAGAGAAATAGGACTAGCCAAATCTATCCAAGAACGGCAACCCCCGTAGGCAGAATCATAGGGAATTTCTACAGTTTCTGCGAGTCGATAAGCCCGCAGTAGCACAATATAAATTGGCTGATTTTGTTTCCATTTCATGCGGTCGCCGACAAATTTTTCATTCCAAATATGGTAAGGAAAAAGCGCCGTAATTGCCGGTTCCCAAGCGACTAAAAAAACATCGGTAATTTCAGCCCAACTGCCAATTCTAATAAATTCTGGATGCCAACCAGATTCTACAGTTTTTACCTGACTCGCAAAATCCGGCTTTAATAAATCAGGCTGTTGGTGTTCAAAAGTTGGATAAAGCAAAACCTGCTTGTCAGCCACATTAAACTGTCCTGCTTGCTCGCGAATGCCCCCCTTTCGCAACAGCACAATCGTTTTGCCCTCTTCCAAAGCATTAACCGCTACATTCCATTCTTTCAGCGCGCGAGTAGTTGATTTCATAGGATTTAGTTTGGTTTGAACCAAAGTAAAAAAATCGGTACTTGACAGCAATTATAACAACTTTTTTCTGTTAAAATTAGATAATTGGAGAGTAAATAGTAAAAATTCAAATTAGGGCTATAGCTATGGAAAAGCGCCAATTAGGGACATCGGAAATTCAAATTAGCCCGATAATTATGGGGACTTGGCAAGCCGGGAAGCTGATGTGGGTGGGAATTGAGGATGCCGAAACTGTCAAAGCTATGCGCGCCGCTTTTGATGCCGGTATTACTACCTTTGATACGGCGGAGGTTTACGGAGAAGGACATTCGGAACAAATTATCGGCAAAGCGCTTTCAGATGTGCGATCGCAAGTAGTTTATGCTAGCAAAGTTTTTGCCAACCATCTAAAACCCGATTTGGTAGTCGAGGCGTGCGATCGATCGCTAAAAAACCTCAACACCGATTATATCGACCTTTACCAAATCCACTGGCCCGCCGGTACTTGGAATTCCGAGTTAGTACCAATTGCAGAAACAATGGACGCGCTGAACAAATTAAAAGAACAGGGGAAGATTCGGGCGATCGGCGTTTCCAACTTTTCCCGCGCCCAAATAGCAGAAGCCGCCCAATACGGACGCATCGACAGCTTGCAACCACCCTATTCTCTGTTTTGGCGCTGGGTAGAAAAAGATGCCATGTCCTACTGTGTAGAAAACAATATCTCAATCCTTGCCTACTCATCTCTAGCCCAAGGAATATTGACAGGTAAATTCGGGCCGGAACACAAATTTGAAGAAGGCGATCACCGCGCCAAAAGCAAGCTGTTTATCAAAGAAAATTACGCCAGAGTCCAAACAGCATTGACTCAACTAAGACCAATTGCCGATCGCCACCAAACAAGCTTGGGCAATTTAGCATTAGCGTGGTTAATCGCCCAGCCCCAAACCAACGCAATTGTTGGCGCGCGCAATGCCGAACAAGTCGCGGCTAATGCCAAAGCTGCCGAAGTAAAACTGAGTCAGGAGGATTTAAAAGAGATTGATGCGATCGGGCGAACAGTCACAGATAGTTTAGATGACAATCCCGTCATGTGGAACTTCTAAAATAGAATACCCGGCGGTTGAAACCGCGTCTATAAAAACAAAACCCGCCTCCGTGGGTTGAAGACAGGGCGGTTAAAATTTTGTTATTTTCTTCAGTCCGCGGAGGCGGACTTCGTTTGTGTAGACGCGGTTTCAACCGCCGTCTTATCTAAAATCTTCGTTTGTGTAGACGCGGTTTCAACCGCCGTCTTATCTAAAATCTTCGTTTGTGTAGACGCGGTTTCAACCGCCG
>NZ_JAUBVX010000064.1:26066-35020 GCF_036706065.1 Microcoleus sp. A2-C3
TCTTATCTTATCTAAAATCCCAAATCCCCAATCTAAAATCGAATGAGTTACTGTTTAAACCCTAACTGTTCCAAGCCCGAAAACCCGGATACAGCCAAAATTTGCCGAAATTGCCGGTCAAAACTGCTGTTGCGCGACAGATATCGGGCCATAAAGGCGATCGGACAAGGAGGTTTTGGCAGAACATTACTCGCCGTTGACGAAGACAAACCATCAAAACCCCGCTGCGTCATCAAACAATTTTTACCCCCAGAAACCCAACTCATCCCATCAGCCAGCAATCGCAACAGCAAAAAAGCCGCCGAACTTTTTGAACAAGAAGCAATGCGATTAGACGAATTGGGAAAACACCCTCAAATTCCCGAACTCTTAGCATATTCCATCCAAGACAACCGACAATATGTAGTCCAAGAATTTATCGACGGACAAAATTTAGCACAAATTGTAGCAACAGAAGGCACGTTTACACAAACTCAAATTCAAGACTTACTCAACAGCTTATTACCCGTACTTCACTTCATCCACTCCCACAACGTTATTCACCGAGACATCAAACCCGAAAATATCATCCGCCGCGCCGACAAACAATTAGTTTTAGTAGACTTTGGTGCCGCCAAAATAGCCACAGGTACAGCCTTACTCAAAACAGGAACCAGCATCGGTAGCCCCGAATACATCGCCCCAGAACAAGCCAGAGGCAAAGCATTTTTCACCAGCGACTTGTACAGTTTAGGCGTAACTTGCCTGTATTTGCTAACTCAAGTTTCCCCCTTTGACCTCTTCGATCCGGGCGAAGATGACTGGATTTGGCGGCAATATTTGGCGAATAACCCGGTGAATGAAGAAATGGGTAAAATCTTAGATAAATTGATTGAAAATGCTACGAACCGTCGCTATCAAACGGCTGTTGAAGTCTTAACCCAACTGAATCCAGAAGCAGCTAGTAAACTCACCCTTCCTCAAAAAATCACCAAATCAGTCAAACCCGCAGCTAATCCCAATCCGCCCCAACAACAAACCCATAACTGGCAATGTATTCACACCTTAACCGGACACAAAAACTTAATTTCCTCTGTAGCTTTCAGCCCTAACGGGGAAGTTATCGCCAGCGGTAGCGATGACAAAACAATCAAGCTGTGGCAAGTACAAGACGGGCAAGAAATAGTAACTCTGGCAGGACACGCTAACTCAGTTCATACAGTAGTTTTTAGCCCCGACGGCAAGATACTCGCCAGTAGCAGCCACGACAAAACAATCAAACTTTGGCGGATGAAAGACGGGCAAGAAATTCGCACGCTTGCAGGTCACATCAACTCAGTTTATGGCTTAACTTTCAGTCCAGACGGGGAAACTGTGGCTAGCAGCAGTTGGGACAAAACAATCAAACTTTGGCGCGTGAAAGACGGGCAAGAAATTTGTACATTTAGCGATCACATTAACTTAGTTTACTGCGTCGCCTTCAGTCCAGACGGAGAACTTTTGGCTAGCAGCAGTTGGGACAGAACCATTAAGATTTGGCGAGTCAAAGATGGCAAGCTAATTCGCACGCTGACTGGTCATACAGACTGCGTGCGTTGTGTAGCTTTTAGTCCCAATGGAGAGTTTCTGGCAAGCGGTAGTCACGACAATACTATCAAACTTTGGTGGATCAAAGATTGGCAAGAAGTTTTAACAATTGCTGGTCATTCTTGGTATGTAGATTCGATCGCGTTTAGTCCCGATAGCGAAGTAATTGCCAGCAGCAGCAATCAAACTATCAAGATTTGGCGGGTTAAAAATGGTCAAGAACTTTGTAATATTGCTGGTCATACAAATTCTGTTTATTCTGTAAATTTTAGCCCGGAAGGAGAGTTTTTGGCTAGCGGCAGCAGTGACAAAACGATTAAAATTTGGCACAATATTGTGTAAGTCGCAGCAATTGAATTGCGATCGCACAATATACGATTTTGAATCTTACAATTAATAAACAACAGATATAGAAGGAGATATGACTATAGTAGCTATCCTGCCTGTATTTAATGCCAGCGGCGAGAAATCTTATCGTGCTATTGCGGGCGATCGGGAGTCGGTTGGCAAAACTGCGGGTCAAGCTTTAGATGCTTTAACGGCTTTGTTAGGTGAAATAAACTTCAGCGCATTAATAGTCATTCAAAGCTTTAACCCTGACGAATTCTTTACTGTCCAACAACAAAAACGATGATCAGAATTAATGAATTTGTGGCGTACAGCGCGCGATCGAGGACAAACCCTTTTTCCCAAAGAACAAGCAGAATTAGAAAGTCTTGTCGAGGCTGAACTCAAAGCTGCTACAGTTTGGACATCGGCTCTCGTACAACAATTGAGCTGATGAACCCCTTAACACACTTTAGTACATGATCGGAAATGTTTCGTATGTGGTATCTTAATTGTGGAAACTGTTGACAAGCAAGTTACTTGATCCAGAGATGGTAGTCTTAAACGTATAGAGCGATAGCCTGAATGTCCGGGTGGGATGTGAGTCGATGGATTATTTTTATCTAATGACCGCAGAAAATCACAAATCTAGCTCGAAATGCTTTACACCGAACAACTAATAAACAGATAGGGGATAGAATATAAAATGGGGACAAAACGGCTAAAAAACGTTATTGAAAACGTCGAACAAAACAAACAACTAAGTTTTGATTTTGGTAACTATAGCGACGAACGAAGTTCGCCATCAGAAATCATTTCACACATTTTTCCCGCCAAGCCTACTGTTGTATTCAATACTTACTGGCGATTCGCTGCTGAAAGGCAAAAAATTTTTTTTAAAAAGCTAGAAAATGCACCAATACCTTGGACTGATGATCCAATCTTTTCGACCTACAAGTTTACCAATACCTACCGCGCATCAGATCGTGTAAGCCAGTATTTAATCCGTAACGTCATCTACCAAAATGACCTTCCTTCATCACGTAACGAGGTATTTTTTAGAATTATCCTCTTCAAAATTTTCAATAAGATCGAAACGTGGGAGCTTCTGGAGAACAAGCTTGGTTCCATTATTTACGCAGAATATTCTTTTGAACGCTATGACCAAGTTCTAACAGATGCCATTCAGTCAGATCAAGCCATTTATTCTGCTGCATACATGATGCCATCAGGGGGAACAAGCTTCGGGCACACTGCGAAACACCGTAATCACCTTAAGCTGATTGAAAAGATGATGGCTGATGAACTACCAAAAAAGCTTGCTGATGCCAAGAATATGCACGAAGGATTCGATTTGCTGCGTGAATATCCAACTCTGGGTAATTTTTTAGCATATCAGTTTATTACTGATGTTAACTATAGCGAAATTACTAACTTTAGCGAGATGGAGTTTGTCATTCCTGGGCCGGGAGCATTAGATGGTATTCGTAAATGCTTTAGTGACCTCGGCGGACTTAAGGAGCCAGAAATTATAAAATTGATGGTGGAAATTCAAGAGTCTGAGTTTGAGCGACTAGGATTGAATTTTCAGCTCCTATGGGGGAGAAAACTTCAATTGATTGATTGCCAAAATCTATTCTGCGAAGTCGATAAATATGCGAGAATTAAGCATCCAGAGATTTTTGGAATATCAGGTCGAACTCGTATAAAACAGAGGTACTTAGGTAAAGGACAAACTCCAGATTATTGGTATCCCCCCAAGTGGGGAATCAATCAGGCTATTCAAGAATACAGAACAGCTAAAGCTCATACTCAGTTTAGGGATCAATAAAATCTCAAGGAGTTGATGATGGATTTTCGCGAATATCAAGAACAAGCGCAAAAAACCGACCAAGTTCCTAGCAAGTCAGGAAATGGAATAATTATACCTTTACTAGGATTGGTTGGTGAAGCAGGTGAGTTACTCAGTGAGTACAAAAAGTATCTCCGCGACGGCGAAGCCCATAAGCTTTTCCCAGAATGCGTTGCAGAAGAATTGGGAGATATACTTTGGTATATTGCTAATGTGTCAACCAAGTTTGACCTTGATTTAGAAGAAATTGCGGAAGGTAATCTTAAAAAATCCCGTGATCGTTGGGGATGGAGAGATTCAGTACAAACAGACACCTACATACTTGACAGTCATTTTCCAGAACATGAGCGCTTACCACGTCGGTTTGAGGTTGAAATTATGGAGGTGAGCGAAAATAACTCAGTCAAGATGAAAGCATTTATAAATAGAAAACAGATTGGGAATGATCTGACCGATAACTCCTACTCAAGTGATGGGTACCGCTTTCACGACATTTTCCATTTCTCATATGCAGCAGTTTTGGGGTGGTCGCCAGTCATTCGTAGTAACCTTAAGCTTAAGCGAAAAAGCGATTCCGGTATTGACGAAGTTGAAGATGGCGGTCGTGCAATAGCAATTGAAGAAGGTATATCAGCCCTCGTGTTTAGCTATGCCAAGGATCGCAACTTCTTAGAAGGAGTTGATACTCTTGATGACCAACTCCTAAAAACTATCAAAAATATGACCTTGCACTTAGAAGTTTCTCAGTGTTCACTTGGTGCTTGGGAACAGGCTATCCTGAGTGGCTACGAAGTCTGGCGAAAGGTGGAGAAAAATCAAGGAGGAAAAGTTATTGTAGACCTTGATGCACGCTCCATAATCTATCAAGACAAATGAGATTAATAATTGACAGGTTGTGTGTTGCATTGAACATACAGTGGATGGTATGGATGACTCTTCTTAGTAGTTCCCAAGCAGTAAAGTTGAATTCCACCTAAGCCATTTAGCATATTTAAAACAGCTTTATAGCGGTCATTCAATATGCCCCGATTACCCCAAGCTACAATAATTTTATCTGCTCGTTCAACAGCTTCTTTGAGATAACGGTCATTTTCTTGTCCTACCGGATCTGTTACCTTTTTCAGATCCCGTGGATCTGAAGATCGGTAAGCAAATAAGTTGACCACTTCAAGCGAACCATAACCCCAAGACTTAGCGAAACTAATGCAGCGACGAAGCGTAGGATCATCAGTAGCTGCATCTGCACTACTAGGATTAAGCATAATAAAAGCGACCCTTTGAGTATTTTTGTTCCACTCCCGACATAGCGAGTAGCGGTAGTCACCTATGATCACTGCATCTTTTTTCATAGTTGTTTCACCTGAACAGCCAAAAGATTTCCCATCCATATAATTAGGTTTAAGTTGAATTCCCTCATCACAATGTATATTCTCCCATTATATAACATCTTCCACGGTCGGTCCATTAAATCCGTAGGAGCGCTACTGAGACGAAAGTGACAAACAAATCAGAAGGACTGATAAAATATCTTGTTAATTCTCCTTCTTCCACCTCTTCAACAACTCCGGCGTCACCAACCCTTGCGGAAAAAATATCGTCCCTACTACAATCAGCAACCCAAAAATAATTAACCGCCCATCCCGCAGAAATTGCGCCAACCAAACCGGCAATCCCTCAATAGTCGCCATCCCCCTCAAAACCTCCGGCAAAGCAGTAAAAACCATCCCGCCCAAAACAGACCCCACAAAAGTTCTGCTACCACCAATTAACACAGAAGTCAAGTAAATAATACTAGCATCAAAAGTACCTTGACGGGCGTTCCAAGTATTGAGAAAATGCGCGCTAACCGCACCGACAACCCCTGCTAAAATAGCACCCAACGTAAAAGCCAAAACCTTATAAAAAGTCGGGTTAATGCCGATCGCATCAGCCGCCAACTCATCAGCCCGAATCGCTGCAAAAGCCCGCCCCACCCGAATCCGTTCCAGTCGGTAGAGAATCGCCATACTTACCAACAGCAAAGGCAGTACAATCCACAAATACTCGATCGACGTTGCAAACGGTTGCGGAATCCCAAAAATACCCACAGCCCCGCCAGTAATATCCAGATTCAGGGACAAAACCCGCAGAATCTCCACAAAAGCAATAGTGGCGATCGCCAAATAAATCCCCCTCAACCGCAGCGCCGGAATACCCACCAAAATACCCAGCAACCCCGAAACAGCCCCTGCAATTATCATCTCCAATAACAGCAACGGCAGCGGAAACAAACCCCCCGTCGTTTGAAACACCGTCGTAGACAAAATCGCCGCAATATAGCCACCCAAAGCATAAAAACCGGGGCTAGCCAGAGACAACTGCCCAGTCATCAAAGGCAAATATAACGACAATCCCAACATTGCACCCAACAGCATTGAGACAATCAGAAATCCATAAGTAGTAAAAAATGCAGCCATGATTTTATTTTAAATAATAAACATACTTAAATACCAACTTTATCTCAAATCCACTCCCATCATAATCATTCATTTCTATCTTCTCTTTCTCTGCGTCCTCTGCGTCCTCTGCGGTTAAATCATTCCGATCTAATTAGTTTTTGTAGGGGCAATTCCTCCGTAGTTACCCCAATTTTAATCGCCGAATCATCTTACACCTTTTCAATCAAACGTCGCCCAAACAAACCCTGCGGCCTAACCAACAACATCACAAACAATATACCAAAAGCCACAGCATCCTTATAAGCCGAAAAGTCTCCCGGCACAAAAGCCTCCACCAAACCAATTATAAACCCACCAAAAACAGCCCCAGGAATACTCCCCAAGCCGCCCAGCACAATCACAGCCAAACCCTTCAAACCAAAAGCAATCCCAAAATACGGCCCAGCAATACTCACACTAGAACCCACCAAACCCCCCGCCAAACCCGCCAGAAAACTGCTCACAAAAAACGTCAAAACAATATACCTGTCAGTATTAATCCCCAACAAACTAGAAGTAGTAGCATCTTCAGCCACCGCTTGCATTGCCTTACCAAATTTCGTGAAATTTATCAAGTAAGTTAGCAGACTAACAATCGCCACAGCCACCCCAAAAATCACTATTTGCACAGTACGAATCGGAATCTGTCGATCCGCCGTACCAAAGTTAATAGCTGCTGGCAAATTACCGTAAGTATTAGCTGGAAAAGTGTAGATTTCCGCCCCTACAAGATATTGAATGATATTGGCGATCGCCACCGCCGCCCCCAAACTCGAAACCACCGTCAGCAGAGGATCTGAGTTTCGGCGGCGCAAAGGTAAAAAAGCAACTCTTTCCACAATTACTCCCACCAAACCAGCCAACACACTGCCCAAAATTAGCGCCACAGCAAAAGGCAATTGCACGGGAATTCTCGCATTAGCCAACAATCCGTTGAAACCGAAAGCGCCCCCCATCAGCGCATAGGTAAAATAAGCACCCAAAGTAAACACTGCACCGTGAGCAAAATTAATAATTCCTAGAATAGAAAACACCAGCGTGTATCCCAGTGCGAAAATAGCATACACGCTGCCGATCGACAAACCATTCAAAAATTGTTGCAAAAACAGAGTTAAATCCATCGCCCGTCACGAATTACGCATCAATATTAAATCATTCATTCATCAACAAACTAAAAATCTTCCTTCTATCCATTACATCCGTTGCCGAACTTCCCTGTTGATTCATTTCAAAAACTCAAACCTACCGTTATTTCCATCAGCATCCATTTTAATCCGTGCCACATAAAACTCTTTCTGATTAATTTCACCTTCCGGCGTAAAAGAAATTTCCCCTAAAGGCGTATCGTAGTTGCCTATCAACAACTGCTGATTCAGCTTTGTCCGCAATTGGGCCAAAGGCTTTTCCTTCACCTTAGACTGAGCATTAATTGCCTTTAATGACTCAACAAAAACTTGTACCCCAGTAAAAGCTTGAGCGCTAAACTGAGGCGGTTCTTTCTTAAATTGCGCGCGATAAGCGTCGCGGAAAGCCTTATTAACTTCATTCTGATATTCGGGGCTGTATGCTTGGGCAATCAAAACCCCATCGCAAAGAGCCTTGCAAACAGTAAATACATTGGAAGTATTGAGACCGTTGCCCCCAATAATAACGCCTTTGTAGCCCAACTCCCGCAACTGCTTAATTAAATTGCCTCCATCTGCCGCCAACCCGGAAATAATTATCAAATCGGGCTTGACATTGATCGCATTAGTGGCTTGAGATTGGAAATCTGTATCAGTAGTCAAGAATTTTTGGACTGTTGCCAATTCCAGTCCCATCTCTTTAACCGTTTTCTGGAAAGTTTCAGTCTCAGATTTGCTAAAAGCATCATTCTGAGCAAAAAACACGGCTACTTTCTTGATATTGGGATTTTGCTTGAGGGCCGCTTTAACTGCGTTAGGTGCTACCACGGCCACGGGCGCGGAGACTCTGGCGACATAATCGCCAATCTGGGGAATACCTTTAGCTGTGTTGGAGGGTGCGAGCACAGGAACTTGGGCGCGATCGGCGATCGGATCTGCACCAAAAGCCTGTTGCGATAGAGTCGGGCCCACAATACCCACCACCTTATTCTGATTGATCAGAGTATTGAAGGCATTGATCGCCCCCTGTTCATCTCCACCCGTATCTTGTAACACCACTTTAATTGGTGTTCCATCGACACCGCCGCGATCGTTGAAATACTTCTCAGCAATTTTCACCCCAGCCACCTGTTCCTGGCCGAGTAAGGCGACATTGCTAGTTTGCGCCACCCCAACTCCAATGGGAATAGCGGCTGAGTTCGCCGCACCCGCACCCTGTGGCGAAGTTGCCGGAGATGGCGAAGTAGCTGTAGATACTGTTGTAGAGGTCTGGGGAGTGTTGGTCTGACTGCAACCAATCAGGAGTGAAGCGCAGGTAACGAACAAGGCACTAGGACGAGTAGTAAGGTTTTTCATGGGCGATCGAACACATATATATATAGAACATCTGTCTGTACAGATATTCTACCCATTGGCGGAAGAGTCCCCTGAAAAAACCTGACTAATACCGATCGAAACAGGTGATATCCGGAAAAGCAGAGTGGGCGAGCGGAGTTTTGAACCAGCCTGAGCAGGTAAAACCCTGACACTACAAGCTTCAAAAAAAAACTCAAAAATAGTTTCCCAAAAAGCTTGACAACCCCTTGCGAAATAAGTATATTAATAAAG
>NZ_JAUBVX010000065.1:0-34547 GCF_036706065.1 Microcoleus sp. A2-C3
CTCTCCCCCTCTCCCCCTCTCCCCCTCTCCCCATCTCCCCCTCTCCCCCTCTCCCCATCTCCCCCTCTCCCATTAAGGAGCCAATCATGCAGTTAGAACCGCGTCAGCGAGCAATTGGGGCATTTGAAGAGTTTTTGAACGTGCCGCTTGAGGAACGATTGCAACAGCAGCAGAGTCGAGAACCGGAATCCGGGGCGATTGTGCTTTTTCAAAACGTCGCTACCACAGTACCAGCTTACCAGAATTTCCTAGCTGCACTTAACATCAATCCCGCCTCAATTCAAACCTTTGAAGACTTCCAAAAATTGCCACTAATTACCAAAGAGAATTATTTGCGCTGTCACCCGCTACCTCAGTTGTGCCGCGAGGGCAAATTAGAAACTTGCGATTTCATTGCTGTTTCTTCAGGTTCGACGGGAAACCCGACATTTTGGCCTCGTTTTATCAGCGACGAGTTGCAAATTGCCGATCGTTTTGAACAAATATTTCACGACAGTTTTTTCGCCGACACCCGCCGTACTTTAGCTGTAATCTGCTTTGCCTTGGGGACTTGGGTAGGCGGAATGTACACGGCGAATTGCTGCCGCTATCTAGCGAGTAAGGGTTATCCCGTGACGGTGGTGACACCGGGGAATAATAAGACTGAAATATTTCGAGTAGTGCGGGAACTTGGGGAGTATTTCGACCAAGTAGTATTGTTGGGATATCCGCCGTTTATTAAAGATGTAATTGATAGCGGGATTGCTGCGGGTGTGGAGTGGCAAAAATATCGAATTAAGATGGTGTTTGCGGGGGAAGTGTTTAGCGAAGAATGGCGGGGTTTGGTGAGCGATCGCACTAATTATAACAGTATTAATGACAATATTGCTGATAACTCTGAGAACCCTTACGGACAAGTCAACTGTCAACTGTCAACTGTCAACTGTCAACTGTCAACTGACAATCTATATTATAACTCTGCGAGCCTCTACGGTACTGCCGATGCGGGGGTTTTGGGCAACGAGACACCGCTGAGCATTTGCATCCGCCGTTGGTTGGCCAACAATCCCGAAGCAGCGCGCAATTTATTCGGGGAATCGCGGTTGCCAACTCTGGTGCAGTACGATCCGAAAAGCCGCTTTTTTGAAGTGAATGATGACGGCACGCTGTTATTTTCCGGCGACAACGGCATCCCGCTCATACGCTATCACATTTCCGATAATGGCGGTTTAGTTTCTTACGAAGCAATGCTATATTTTTTGGCAGAATGGGGATTTAATCCGGTGGCACATTTGCAGGAAGTGGCGGCTAGGGAAAGTGCCGATTTGCCGAGAGGAATTCGCAATTTACCATTTGTGTATGTATTCGGGCGATCGCACTTTACCGTATCCTACTTCGGTGCTAACATCTACCCAGAAAACGTTACCGTAGGTTTAGAAGCTCCCACCATTAGCGAATGGGTGACTGGAAAATTTGTGCTGCAAGTCAAGGAAGATGCGGATCGAAATCGGTTTTTATCGGTGGTTGTGGAATTAGGAGCGGGGATAGAGGGCGACGAGGAGATGAAAGTGGCGATCGCATCTTCAATTCTCGCGCAATTGCGGCGCCTCAACAGCGAATTTGCTAATTACGTGCCACCCGAATATCAGTTACCCGTCGTGACATTAACGGAGATGGGCGATGCAGAGTATTTCCCGATTGGTTTGAAGCACCGATACACCCGACAGTAAACCGCTATTTTTGGGGAAATACGGGCGCTAAATTGTATCGGGATCGATATTTAATTCTCGCAGTTTTGCGGCCAGGCGATCGGCTCTCCCGGCCTCTTGTTCGGCTCTCCCTGCCTCTGCATCTGCTCGCCCTGTCTCCCTTTCTGCAACCTCTTCAGGAGTAGGAACCAGTTCATTTGCTGCTGTAAAGAAACGCAATTGTCCGCTAGAAATTCCCAAACTCAAATCAAGCTGTTGACTCCGCAGATAGCCTAATTCATTCGGTGCAATTGGTTGATATTCCCCATGTACCAAATGAAACCCAGCTAATTCTAAAGTTTCTGGATCAAACCAAAAGTAATCCAGAGTGCGAAAAGTATCTTGATAGAGTTGTTTTTTAAAGTTTTTATCTATGTTCGCTGTTTTCGGCGACAGGATTTCAAGAATGATATTCGGGTACTTTCCCTCTTCATCCCAAACTACCCAGCTTTTCCGAGTTTTGCGTTCAGTTCCGAGTACCACAAAAAAGTCTGAGCTTCGGAAGTCTTGAGATTTGAGTTGTTGTGTACAGTAATAAATGGTGAAATGACCAGCAGCATAGAAGTCATTTCTATCTCGCCACAACCATTCAAGGCATTGCAGCAATAGGATTATTTGTCGGAGGTGCAGTTCTGTTTCTACCGAATGTTCATCACGGTATAAATCGCTGGGAGGAAAAATAAAATTTTCAGGTATCTCTTCTGGTATTTCTTGAGAAGTAGCTAATTCTGCGGTTGCTGACATGGCTGCTTGGGGAGGAGTAAGAGGTGGTGTGTCTATTTTAGCAACGTTTTTATATGGATGCCCAGGACTATTTATTCTGAAAGGGCGATCGCCCTTTTGGTCAAAAAGTGCGATCTAGCACCAAACAATTAGTCTTTAAATATTACCAATTACCATAAATAATTGGTTTAAAGCCGGAGCCCTGATCGGGAGAAATTAAAAGAAGACGATTCATTCCTCCAATCCTCTTCCTTTTAGGTAGAGGTCGCTATCAACTGTCAACTATCAACTGTCAACTGTCAACTATCAACTATCAACTATCAACTATCAACTATCAACTATCAACTATCAACTATCAACTATCAACTATCAACTGTCAACTGTCCACTGTCAACTGTCCACTGTCAACTGTCCACTGTCAACTGTCCACTGAATGAACGTCAGCTTCTCGGAGAGCGGCCAGAATTTCTGGTCGTTTCATGCGCGCCCAGCCCCGCAATTTCCGCTCTTTGCCGATCGCCTTCAAGCGTCTCAGCGAAAGAGTATCGTAGTCTTCGTCGTCTTCCTCCTGGGGCGGAAACGGCAACTCTAACTGCAACTGCGGTAACTGAGGTTTCGACTGCACCTTCGACTGCTTCTGACGCTGCGTTTTCGGCGGCTTTTTCGTCTCTGGCTGTATTTCTGAGTGCGTCACAGCGGCTCCCAGTTGGCTGCGGAGGGTGGCGATTTGATTTTTTAGGTCATTTTCAACATCTGCGATCGAGTCAGCCACAAACTGATTAATTATTTTGACTGTGCGCTCTAATTTGATTGACAGCAATTTTTCCAGTTCATCCAACTGTCTCAACGCACCTTCAAGATTCATCTCCGAAATAACCGCCGATTTCGGAGAACTATTGCTGCCAGATTGTTCAATTTTTTTAGCCAATTTATCTACCTTTTCATGAAATGTTTTTTCAACTTGTTCGAGCAGACGCTTAATTTGTTCTATTTGGTCACGATCGAAATTCTGCTCAGTTAGAGCTTTTACTTGTTTTTTTAGCAGGTCTTCATTTTTTTTAACAGATTGTTCTATTTGTTGTGTTAGACTCTCTACTTTTTTTTGAAATGATAGCTCAAAATGTTGCAGTAGAGTCTCAAGTTGTGCAGTTTTTTGAGTCGGTTGAGGAGCTAAATGTTCCATTTCTGCTTGAGCCGCAACTACCTCCTCGTCGGTCATTTCAAAAACCCACGCCCACATTTGCTCAATGCCGAGTTCTTTCGCAACAATACACCAATCTGAGCCGCAGACAACTTCATATTCTTCTTCGTTGCTGTAAGCTTCAGTAGGACGTACAATTAAAGGAATTAAGTTGCTGCCTTGCTCGATGAGACTTCTCCTGAGAGCTTCCCGACGTTCGCGAGGGATTTCCTCCCCCTGAGTCTCTGGTACGGCAATTTGGGAAGTGTAAATTTGACTGTGACTAATTGGCTTAATCCGCAAATATTCTACTATTCGGTTTTGATCTTGCGATCGATCCATCTTATTACAAGTCCCCTTTTGTCATAAAAATCAGGTGTTTGGGTAATTATGTATATTTGCACTTTACAGCCTGCGTTTTAAGTGCCACAGGACTAACCCAAGAAATCTAATTATAGGGTGCGAGACAAACACCTTACCCAGACTCTGTGATCTGGGGGAGATATCGGCGGGGTGCTGTACCTGTGCGGCTGGCTGTGGGGTGACAGCCCGGGCGATCCTCTTCGATGGCTTCGCTAACGGCAAAACTGACTGCAATTCCTACAAAAAATCGACTGTGATGAGTTTAACTGGCTGGGGGACACAAATTATACACCGCTTCACTCATCTTTACTTTTTTTGGCGATCGGGCGATCGTCTTTGAGGGCTTCGGTAACGGGCTAGCGTGTTCAGGTGCGATCGCGATTCTGCAAAAAAATATCTTCTTGCGCTTTCTGTACAAAAGATGCTATAAGAATTTTAATGGCGATGGAGCTCGCCAAAACCGCCTTAAGCGTCATTCTTTCCTTGCGTTAATTGAAAGACTAAAAGGCTGATGGCTCCTACTTTTCTGGCTTGCTGCCGGAGAGTAGGGCCGTGAAAACTTTTCACTAATCTCTCATACCTAGCAAGCCTTTGTCCATACTCAGGATCTGGAGAAAGGAATCTCATGTTAGCTAGTGTGCTGTGGATTTTATTGATGGGCTTTTTTTCGTGTCAAATTGCCCGTCGCTTAGGTGTTCCACCTTTGATTGGGATGATTTTGGTGGGGATAGTTTTAGGGCCACAAGTTAGCGATGTCCTTAGTCCAGAAGTGCTGAAATCGGCGGATAATCTACCAATTGTGGCAGTGATGATTATCCTGATGAAAGCGGGATTAGGATTAGATCGAGAAAAGCTGACACAGCAGGGAACTGTGGTGCTGCGGTTAGGAGTTTTACCAGCGGCAATCGAGGCAATTGCGATCGCATTTGTTGCCATGCTAATTTTTAAATTCGACTTTCCCACAGGGTTACTTTTGGGTTGTGTAACTGGCGCAGAATCACGCGCTGTAATTGTCCCTGGAATGCTACGACTAAAAAGTTTAGGCTGGGGTGTCACCAAAGGAATTCCCGATGCCATTCTTACGGGTAGTGCCTTATCTGATGTTTGATTACTGTGTTAATCAGCCGGAAATTACAGAAATTGCACTTTAATCAAAAGTAACAAAAGGAGTTTGTCTCATGAAATGGTTTGAGAAATTTGAGCAATTCATTGCATTACCCCAACTCAGCAAGTGGTTCATAATTTCTTGTATAGTTGGCATTCTTTCCGGCTTAGGTTCCGCCGCTCTCCTAGCTTCTTTAGAATGGGCAACAAATTGGCGAGAATCTCATGTGTGGATTATTGCATTATTGCCCCTAGCTGGATTTTTAAGTGGTTGGTTTTATCATCGATATGGCAAAAAAGTAGAAGCGGGAAATAATCTTTTATTGGAAGAGATTCATAACCCCAAAAATATTATTCCCTTGCGGATGGCTCCGATGGTGCTGCTAGGTACAGATATAACTCATTTATTTGGGGGTTCCGCAGGTCGTGAAGGGACAGCACTGCAAATTGCTGCATCACTCGCAGACCAATTAACTAGAATATTCCGCTTTAAACACGCCGAACGCCGAATTTTATTAATGGCTGGGATTAGTGGTGGATTTGCTTCGGTTTTTGGAACTCCCTTGGCTGGAACTATCTTTGGTTTAGAGGTTTTAGCAATTGGAACTATTAACCATGATGCTCTTTTTCCCTGTTTAGTTGCAGCGGTTGTAGGCGATCGCATTACCTTAGTTTTGGGTTTGCACCATACAGTATATCGTCATGCTCCCCTTGTACCAACGGTAACTCCAATGGGATTAATTTCTGCAATTGTCGCTGGTGCAATCTTCGGAATTGTGGCGATGATTTTTGCTAAATTAACTCACAAAATTAGCCACTTTTTTAAAGCAAAAATCTCCTATCCTCCTTTACGTCCTGCGATCGGTGGTACGATTGTCGCATTGAGTGTCTGGGCGATGGGATCGACTAAATATATTGGTTTGGGTATTCCTACCATTGTCGATGCGTTTTACTCTCAGTTACCACCTTGGGATTTTGCCGCAAAAATAGCTTTAACTGCGTTAACTTTAGGAGCAGGTTTTAAAGGCGGGGAAGTGACTCCTCTATTTTTTATTGGTGCAACATTAGGCAATGCTTTGTCATTAATCTTGGCATTACCAGCACCTTTATTGGCAGGAATGGGATTTGTTGCTGTCTTTGGCGGTGCTGCGAATACACCGATCGCTTCAACTTTAATGGGAATTGAACTTTTTGGTCTAGAATCCGGGGTATTTATTGCGATTGCTTGTGTGATGAGCTATGTTTTTTCAGGTCATGCGGGCATTTATAGTTCACAGCGAATTGGTTCTAGAAAATACCCTTTTATGTCAATGCAAGAAGAGTTAAAGTTGCCAAATCATGCAAATAATAATTCTTTTGATGCAGAAGAAACTATTAAGTAGTCGCGGCCGCTAACTTTATTTGAGATGGTTCGGTTAATCGGATATGCTGATTACTGATCCTACGCTGTCAAATAAACCCGCGATCGCGATGCTAGTCACTTTGGTATTAGTTATTTGGCTGGAAACCGCTAAACAGCAAATCAGTCGAGCAGCAGGTTGGTTTTTACTCGCGGCTTATCCAGTCTTGCTGATGGTCATGTTTTGCTGTAATTCCGATCAACTCAAAAAGAATACTTATGAAAGGTGATCTGTTACAAAACTCTGTTTGGTGGATTTGATGGCATGGGCGGCAAAACTGACTGCAATTGCTACACAAAATCGGCTGTGATGAGTTGAATTGGCTGGGGGACAAAAATTATACACCGCTTCACTCATCTTTACTCTTTTTGGCGATCGGGCGATCGCTAGAGTGTTTAAGTGCGATCGCAATTGCGATTTATACGAAAGCCAGCTTTAATATTCCCTTTATTCTTTAGTCTCTTAGAGAGCGACGAAAGTTTGTCTAGGATCTGTTTCAACCGCCGAGTGATATCGGGTTTTTCAACGTTTGTCGGATCGGCTTATATCAATGCCCCAAAAATGTAATTTAGATGGCTGAAAGCTTATAAATATTTTTGCCACTTGTCAATAAGCTTAATCATTGTTTTCTCCCCTAACCCGTTAATGCGTTCCAACACATTTTCAAAAGATGCAAACTGCTCCAAATCTCGACCATTGATGATTTTCTCTATTATTTGAGGTTTGAGACCAGCATTTTTCAAATTTGCCGCCAGTTTGAATTTATCTTGAGTGTTGAGTGCTTCCAACAGCGGAACTGGCTTGGGAATCCTGCTTTCAACATCTTTAACCCTCTCTATCAGCGCCTGTTTTTCTCGCGTATACTCGGCTTTCAATTCATTAATTCTGTTTTCCAATCTACTTTCAATATTTGTCAGCCGCTGTTCAAAGCTGGAGGACTGTTGCGTAACCACACTTACAATTGGATTCTCAGTGATTGCGGTTTTTCTGAGAATTGCAAGTTGTTCGAGGAGAAGATCTTTATTTTCTTCTTCCAGGATGAATGCTCCGATTGTCTCGCCTTTGAGAGCTTCTATTTCCTTTGCTCTGACTGCCGCGTAGTATTCAAAGTCTCCGTCTACTATTTCGTAGGCATCCATACCGTTGCGGCGGACAATTATCGGATTAATCAATCCTCCTAATTCTAAAATTAGTCTGGCTAATTTCTCCAAATCAGGCTCGGCAAAATTGGAACGGGCCACTGTGCAAGTAATTCTTTTCACTGCAACCAGTGACGGAAATAATTTTTTCATGAGTTTTTACCTATTTTTTCCAAAACTTCTTCGGCTAACATTTCAAATTCTTGAGAGGCGATGGAATCTGGCTTAAAGTCTAGCACTGAAATCGGATCGGCGATTTCCATATTTCCCACCATTTGCATTTGTTCTGCACACTTTGCTAAATCGTCTCTCTCGTAAATTACGCTGTCCATGATTTCCATACCGTAGCGTTTGGGAATTGCCTCCCTCCGTTTGGGCAAACTGTATTGTACAAATTTAGCATTAGTGGAGATTTTGCAAGGGAGAACGCCTAAAACTTCTAAAGGTTTCTTGCCGATTAGTTTTTTGAATCCGTTAACTGTTTTGATAAAATCCTTGACATTAATCAATCCTTGATTGGCAAAAGGTTTTAAGTCAGAAGGAATAATCAAATAATCCGCCGTAATCAGGGCAACTCTAGCGAAAAAATTCAAAGATGGTGGCGTATCAATCAGTACAATATCATATATATCCTCTACTTTTGCTAGTTTTTGAATTAAAATCAGTCGGCTGTAATCTAGTTGATTGAATTCGTTTTCTTCGTGCATCAAATTGATGTGGGAAGGAATTACATCAATTTCGGGATGGCAAAAACTTGACTTGCGTGCTACTTCGCCTATCGAATAACCATCTTCTGATTGCAAAACGTGAAGAATATTGCTATCTTTCAAATCGTCTTGTTCTTCATCATCAAATTTTACCAAACCAGTTGCAAAGGTTGTATTTGCCTGACTGTCTAAGTCGATGACTAGGACTCTTTTACCTTGCTTGCTGAACGCTGCGGCTAAATTGACTACTGTTGTAGTTTTGCCGACGCCGCCTTTGTTATGGTAAACTGCAATGATTTTCATAGTGTTTTCTCTTTTTTGGGGAACGATTAAATCAGGTATTTGTTCCGGTTCTGAGATTTGACTTGGCTCAGGTTCTGCCGTGGCGGGATTGTTTTGTTGTACTGGTATTTCGCTAATTAACTCAGGAATAACTAAATTAAGTTTACTATCTTCCAGTTCCAGATTGTCTTGATCTTTTACAAAATTTAAACTATCTCTGCCAATTAAAGCGATAATTTCATCAATTTTCGTTTCAATATCTTGGCCGGTGCACTGAAATAATAGCTTAATATCATCGGCGACTATAGCGTAGATTCTAATTTCTTTACCGTTAGTTATGAGTCCGTAGCGGATGCTTAAACTTGTTAAGTAACGCTTCAGTTTCCGCAGATGGCGGTCTAAATTTTCCTTCGGATGTTTTGCTTCCATGACTAAACTCATGGGCGAGTTTACATCGAGAACTATGGGGATAACTTGGGTAGCAAAGGAGAGGAAGTCTAGGCGAATATTTCCAAAGGCGATTTCTTGGTGCCAAGTGTCGGGGGTATAGCCCAGTTTTGGCAACAAATAACTGACAATGAGTTTGCTTTCTACTTCGCTTTCGTTGCGACAGTTATTGGGATTGAAAGCCATTCGATTTTAGATTTTAGATTTTAAATTTTACAGTAAAGCAGTGCGGTGTCTATCGCCCCACAAACTCAAGCGCACGCAGTACACACCCCACAAAAGGGTAACATCTATCGCGTTACAAATGCTGCGGATTGTGATATTGAGAAAACCCGGATTGTTAAACAAAACCGGGTTTTTTGGGAATTTATCGCGTTTCAAACTTACTTGGTTTGAGCGTGAAATTCCTCTAATGTCTGATAGCCGCCAGCCGGATTGTACAGGTGACAGTTGTCGGCAATCCGCTTCATTAAAGCCCAAGAAAATTTGGTTTCATAGAGATGAGGTTGCCAGTTTTCTTTCAAGCTGCTGTGGGCTAGGCGCAAGTTGTACCAGGGTATAGCAGTTGAAAGGTGGTGAGGAACGTGCACATTAATGTCGTGGCACAGAAACTCTACCCAGCGGGGATAATCGCAGTGAACTGTTCCCGATAGTTGTGCTTGGGCTTCGTTCCATTCTTCGGGTGCTTTAAATGAAATGTCTGGTGCTGTGTGGTGAACAATGGTGAAAGTGCTCATCCAGAAATGGTAAACCATCCAGGGCAGCAACCAAAATTTGACAAATCCCCAAATGCCTGTTGTGGCAATTAAAAGCGGAAATCCGATCGCAGCACCGATTAAAACTACTAAAACCGAAAATCTGACTTGTTCGCGCTGTTGGCCTTCTTTGAAGCGCGACCACATAAAGTGTACTTTTGCCCAGTGGGCGATCGAGCCAACCCACCAGATCGGGCCAAAGATTAAACGATAAGCGATTTGTAATGCTTTGGGTGCGGCAGCATAATCTGCTGCTGTCATCGGTTGCCAAGCATTATCTTCACCAATTTTGTTGGTGTGCTTGTGGTGGTAATTGTGTCCGTGACGCCAGGCGTGAAACGGGAAAATTAACGGCAGAAATGCGAGATGTCCGACTAAATCGTTTACCCAGCGGCGGTTAGCAAATGACCGGTGACCGCAGTCGTGGCCGATTACAAAAAAACCGGTTAAACCGGTGCCTGTGAAAATCCACATTAGGGGCAGTAAATACCAAGGTGATACTGCTATGCCAACATAACCGACAGCAACTAGAAGAACGTTGACGATGACTTTTGTCCAAGCTTTGCGGGGGTTTTTGACAAAAACTTCGCGCGGCAGGGTTTTGAGAATATCTTTGAGGCGCAGGTTGGAAGTGTCACTTGCGGATGTCAATTTTAGTGGTTTTTCGATCGATGCTGTCATAAATTGATTTCGATTCTCCGTATGCCATGTGGATGGCTTAACAAAATTAACGCAGTACAAAAGCGCCATAAAATATCAGCTCGTTGCCAGCTTGCGGCAGAGGAGTTGAGCTTTAGGCAAGCGCGTTTTAGCAAATGCTAGCGATCGCTATCCGCAGTTAGGAATTTCTAGCACTTTTGGCAAAAAATACTGCGGGTAGCAAAACATTCGTTTTTATAACACAGGGGGCAGGACAATTAGCATTAGCGGGTGTTGTTTGCTAATTGCTGTTGCTGCCAGAAATTGGGTCGAGGGCCGGCAAAAGGGCGATCGAGCGTTGGCGTTTGAGGGTTTGCACTTGCAGCAGCAAGGAGTCGATTTCTGCTTGCAGGTGCAGGAACTTAACTTGCTGATCGGCTTGGTAGGGGCACTTCACCAAATCTAATTCGCGAGTCAAGCAGGTCGATTGGGTAGAAGAACTAGCCATTTCGGGATTGCTCGCGGTGATTTGAGGCCGGGAAAGAGTGGATGAATTATTTGACATTAGTAATTGAGTAGACATATCTACACATTCACAGAAAAGCTCGGTAAGTGGGAAGCTCAGAGACTTTAGTCCTGAGAGGAAAACGATCCGGCGATTTCAATCGCCTTGAATCCCCTTGCGAGGTGGAGCGGTATGGTTACCCCTCCAGTGAGGATATGGTTGTCCTCTGCTCCTTTCGGAGTAATGTTAGCTTCGCCAATGTTATAAAGGCTTGTCAGGCTAGCAGCACTGTCTCAGTGACTTTAAGACTGTTTAACTACTAGCGACAGAGCAAGGGACTAGCTTCGCATCCCAGGGTGTCATGACCTAAATAACGTAGCCAGTTAAGACTTAGGCTGGTCAGTACAGCTTGCTTGATTTCTCTTACAAGCTCAGTGGCTTTAGCCCTGAGTTACTGACACCATTAAGTTACTTTAACCTGAACCGATCGTATTAAACATCAAATTAACCGATCGAGCTAAAATTAGTGTAAATTCCTTGGCCATTGCCTAAAACCATTGACATCGTGACCCTGATTCTACCTGCTACTCAGTCTGCTGCTAACTCCGCTGCCCGCGCTGCCTCGCCGAAACACTACGGCTGGCCGGGCTTGATCGAAGCTTATCGCCCCTACCTGCCCGTGACGGAAACCACGCCGGTAGTGACACTCCAAGAAGGCAATACTCCCCTGATTCCAGCACCGGCGATCGCCTCTCTCATCGGTAGAGACGTGCGCGTCCTGGTCAAATACGACGGCCTCAACCCCACTGGGAGTTTCAAAGACCGGGGGATGACTATGGCGATTTCCAAGGCAAAGGAAGCCGGCGCCGAAGCTGTAATTTGCGCCAGTACCGGCAATACTTCGGCATCGGCGGCCGCCTACGCCAGACGCGGGGGAATGCGAGCTTTCGTGTTGATTCCCGAAGGTTACGTGGCTTTGGGCAAGCTGGCGCAAGCTTTGCTTTACGGTGCGGAAGTAATTTCGATTCAGGGAAATTTCGATCGCGCCTTAGAAATTGTCCGCGAAATGGCTGTCAATTATCCGGTGACATTGGTCAACTCCGTCAACCCTTACCGCTTGGAAGGCCAAAAAACCGGCGCTTTTGAAGTGGTAGACGCCTTGGGCGACGCCCCCGACTGGCTGTGTATTCCCGTAGGAAATGCGGGAAACATCACAGCATACTGGATGGGGTTTTGTCAATACCACCAAGCAAAAAAATGTTCGCGCCTACCGCGAATGATGGGATTCCAAGCAGCCGGAGCAGCACCGTTGGTAACGGGCCAAGCGGTGTCGCACCCAGAAACCTTGGCGACGGCAATTCGGATCGGCAACCCTGCTAGCTGGAAACAGGCGATCGCAGCTTCCGAAGCCAGCCGCGGCAGTTTTACCGCCGTCACCGACGAAGAAATTCTCGACGCTTACCGCTTGCTAGCATCCCAGGAAGGGATTTTCTGCGAACCGGCGAGTGCTGCTTCTGTAGCCGGCTTGCTGAAGGTAAAAGACCAAGTTCCGACAGGAGCGACGGTGGTTTGCGTGCTGACTGGTAACGGCTTAAAAGACCCGGATACAGCAATCAATCACAGCAATAACACATTCAAACAGGGAATTGCTCCTAGTTTGGATGCGGTAGCTGGGGCGATGGGATTTTAAGCAGAAGGAAGAAGGAAGAGGGAAGAAGGAAGAAGGAAGAAGGAAGAAATTTTCTTGTATAACTGAAAAATCTTTGCGATCTTCTCTCTCTTCTCTTCCTCTGCGTCCTCTGCGCCCTCTGCGGTTCAGAAAAATCTTATTTAGGATTTAGGAAGAAGGAAAAAATTTTCTTGTATAACTGAAAAATCTTTGTGATCTTCTCTCTCTTCTCTTCCTCTGCGTCCTCTGCGCCCTCTGCGGTTCAGAAAATCTTATTAAGGAGTTACGAACAAACATCATGGTTCAATCACCTCCAAAACTTCTAACTATTGATGAATTTATTGCTAACTACGGCGACAGCAATAGTTACGAACTAATCGATGGTGAATTAACCGAAATGGAACCAACGGGGCCGCACGAACAAGTATCCGCCTTTCTCGGACAGAAATTAAATGTAGAAATTGACCGTCTGGATTTACCCTACTTTATTCCCCCTCGCTGTCTCATCAAACTATTAGGAACAACAACAGCCTTTCGCCCGGATGTGCTGGTATTAGATCAAACTCGACTGATTAATGAGCCATTGTGGCAACAAGAACCTGTAATTACATCGGGAAACTCGATTAAACTAATCGCTGAAGTCGTGAGTACCAATTGGCCAAACGACTATGCCCGCAAAGTTGAAGATTACACCTTGCTGGGAATTCCTGAGTATTGGATTGTTGATTATTTGGGCATTGGCGGCAGAGAATATATTGGCAAACCGAAACAGCCGACAATTACAATTTGTACGCTGCAAGAGGATGAGTATCAAAGACAGTTGTTTCAAAAGGACGATCGACTGATTTCCTCAATTTTCCCAGATTTACAGCTAACTGCACAACAAATATTCGCAACAAGTGGCATTTTTAACTCCTAATTCCCAAACGGCGGTAGATCGAGTAATTGGTTTTTAGAAGGTGAAAGCTGGGCGGGATTTCGGCCGGTTTGGGTGGGAGTTTGGCGGATCTCGATCGCAGTTTCGCCCGGATTTGCGGTGCGAGTAGGTACTATTTCTAAAGAATATGCTGGTGCTGGTTCCATTTTTGTAGTAGGAACAGTTTGTGCTTTGGTGAGCAAGTCAACGGCGTCTCCGAGGGCGGTGGTTAAATTTCTGCTAGTTTCGGCGTGACGGGCTTCTTCTTGTTTGAGGGCTTGAGTCAGTTGTTTAATTTGTTCGATCGCCCGATCGCGCTCTTCGAGAACTTCTGCTAACTTAGCTTTAAGTTCCCCAACTGTATGCAGTCGTTCAACCTCCTGCTGGCGAACAACTCCAGCCTCGTCACCTTCGGGGTCAATCGGGTAGAAATTCTGCAATTCCTCTATCTGCGCTGACAAAGCACTGATGCTTTGCTGAGTGAACTTAGCATCATTCCGGCGTTGCTCCGCTTCGGTATTATAGAGTTGGCGCCATTGAGCCGCACTTTCACCAGCGTCATCGCGATCGCGCGAAACCTCTGTTAACTGCTGTTGCAGCCGCTTAATTTCATCTAACCATTGTCTGACATCTTGAGACATATTGTTTATTTTAGATTTTAGATTTTAGATTTTAGATTGAAGAAGGGGTAATTGTGAATGGGTAATCGCTTAATTAATTAATTGTCTTTATTTCCATTTGCCCGATCGCCCTGTATTCATTTTGCATTTTCCAGTTCCCCATTTCCTGTGCGCTATGAACATTTATTACTGGTTGCGCTACGTAATTTTAGCTTTTTTGAAGGCACTTTTGAGGCTGCTGAGAGCTGTCACAAGCAAATTTGGTGATTTTTGGCAGTTTTGCCGGTGTTTAACTTGGAGCACACTCAAGCAAGTCGCAGTGAAGGCGGGAGAGCAGCGGTTGCCGGGGCTGTCTGCGGAAATGGCCTACAATTCTATGCTGGCGTTGTTTCCGGGGCTTTTGGCTGTCTTGTCGGCGATCGCCCTGTTTGAACCTTTGCAATCAACACTGTATCAAATCGCCCGTCTTTTGGGGGAAGTGATACCAGATGACGTTAGGAATTTGATTCGCGGCTTAATCAAAGAAATTCTCTTAACTCGCAATAAAGGGTTGTTTTCGGTGAGCTTTTTTGCGTCACTGTGGGCATTTTCTGGCGTAATGAGCGCGGCGATGGCTGCGATGGATCGCATCCATGAAATCCCGATCGATCGAACTCGCTCTTTTGTGAAAGCAAAACTCATTTCATTAGGGCTGAGCATCGGTACAATTGTGCTGTTAATTATAGCATCGGGAGCTGTATTTGTCAGCGACTTAATTGTGCAAGCTCTTGCCCGTCAGAGTTGCTTCTTGGAGTCCGTCGCCAATTGCGATTTAAAAGATGTCCAAAATTGCTTGTTGCTCGCCGGAAATTGCCCTTTAGAGTCCCAATTATTAGCTGTTTGGCGGCTGTGGCGGTGGCCGAGTTCTTTAGGGATTGTATCAGTTGCCTTTGCTTTTGTTTACCGCTACGGGCCGAGTCGCCATCAAGCCGATATTCCAATTTTTTCGGGAGCTGTTTTTGCTGCTATTTTGTGGGCGCTGCTTTCGGCTTTGTTTCGGTTTTATGTTTTGCATTTAAGCAATTTCAGTTGGACTTACGGCACGATCGGCACTTTTATTGTGTTGCTGCTATGGCTGTATCTTTCTTGTTTGGCGATGTTGAGCGGTGCTCAGTTGAATGTGACAGTGGGAAAGGCAATGAAACTATCAAGAAAATGATAATTTGGAAGGAAGTTCGGCAAGGGATTGTGTAGCGGATGTAACGGATGGATGTTGAGAAAAGAAGTTATCTAGGAGAGAGCGAAGAGGTTGGTGTAGTGGGGCGGGTTCACCCGAATCTATAATATAAACGAAAAAGCCAGTAAACCCGCCCCGACCCCGACTGATTAATTGTTTAACTTACCATAAAGAATTGGTTTAAAGCCTCTCCCCTAAATGCGAGAAATTAAAATCAGACTATTATTCATTGCTTCAATCCTCTTCCTTCCAGGTAAAGTGCTGTCAACTGTCAACTGTCAACTGAATGAACGGATGCCCGATTAATTACGCAGTAAAGTGCTGAGGATACCCGCAACAAAAGATAGCAAAATCAGTATCCAAATAACAGCGCCGGGAATGAATGTCAAGAGGCCAACTCCTCTGAGAATCCAAACTAACAAAGTTATCCCCAGGATAGTCAAGAAGATGCTAGTTGATAGTCGAAGTTGAAATTTAGGAGAATTAGTCATGTTGAATGTAAAAATTTTATCTGGATCAATGATAGCTGTTTTATTGGCGATCGGCTTTCACATCGGATTAATTTCGAGTCCCGATGCTGCTGTAGCGCGTGTAGGTGCAAATAAGCTGGGGGAAGTGGCGAATGCTGCGATAAAAGCTCCTTCTGCAAGTTTAGCAATTAGCGATCGCACAATTGGCGAAGCAAAAATCGGCATGACTTTCGGACAACTCAAGCAGGCTTTGGGTTCCACAGCCCAGTTTCAGGTAGAGTCTCCTTTTATGGTAGACTTTGATGCAGTGGCGATTAGTCGATCGGGCAAAGTGCAGTATCGGATTATCTATGCTGCCGGTACAAAGCTCAAAGATACCGATGTTATTGAACTTTTGATGACTGAAAACGCCAATTATAAAACTGTTCAGGGCGTAGGGCCGGGAATGACATTGAGACAAGCCGAGGCAATTTACGGCAAAGCTACATTATCTTATAACACAGACAATGAATCCAGAGAAGGAGTTGTCTTTGCCAAACAACCGACTCGAAAAATTATGTTTGTTCCCAAGGCTGAGGGAAAACAATTTGCCGGGGTTTATGGTGCTGGGAAAGGTGGATTTTATCAGACTAATAAGTATCAGCCGAATGCTGCGATTAAGTCCGTGATGGTGCGGAAGTAGACTGATCATTCCCAGAAACCGGGTTTCTTCCGAGACATCTCGCCATCCAACCTAAATCATCCGAAAAACCCGGTTTATTAGCCTTTTTTATAATTCCTATAAACCCGGTTTTTGACCAAATATTTCTTCGCCAAACCCAGATTATCGTATAAACCGAGTTTCTAAGAAACCCGGTTTCTGTTGCTTCGTCCTAAGTTCAATTATTTAGCAGTCACCAACTGGGCCGGCAGCCGCTTAAACGCCAACCTTTCATTCTCGATATCCACAAAAATCGTATCGCCATCCACAAAATCTCCCCGCAAAATACCCTTCGCCATTTGCGTTTCCAACTCGCGTTGAATTCCCCGCTTCAGTGGCCGCGCACCGTACACCGGATCGTAACCAATTTCTGCCAAGAAGTCGATCGCCGATTCCGACAAGTTCAGAGACATTTTGCGATCGGCCAACCGTTTTTCCAAACGCTTGACTTGCAGCAGCACAATTTGCCGCAATTCCACCTTACTCAAACCGTGGAAAATAATCATCTCATCAATCCGGTTCAAGAATTCCGGGCGGAAAGTTCCCCGCATCGCCTCCATCACCCGACTCCGCATTAGTTCGTTATCTCCCGCCACATCCAAGATGTATTGAGAGCCCACATTCGATGTCATAATAATCACAGAATTCTTAAAGTCTACCGTGTGACCTTGAGCATCAGTAACGCGGCCGTCATCCAAAATTTGCAACATGATATTGAAGACATCCGGGTGCGCTTTCTCGATTTCATCAAACAGAATTACCGAATAGGGACGGCGGCGCACAGCCTCAGTTAATTGTCCGCCTTCGTCGTAGCCAACGTATCCCGGAGGCGCACCGATTAACCGCGAAACTGCGTGTTTTTCCATGTATTCCGACATATCAATGCGGACGATCGCCTCTTCGGTGTCAAACAGGTATGATGCTAATGCTTTCGCCAACTCGGTTTTACCTACGCCTGTGGGGCCGAGGAAGATAAAACTCGCCACCGGACGGTTGGGATCGGCTAAACCCGCGCGCGATCGCTGAATGGCATCTGCAACCGCCGTCACCGCTTCATCCTGTCCAATTACCCGTTTGTGCAGTTCATCTTCCAACTGCAAAAGTTTCTGCATTTCCGATTCAACTAACTTGCTGATCGGAATTCCCGTCCACTTAGAAATAATCTCGGCAATGTCAGATTCCGTGACTTCTTCCCTGAGTAAAGTTTTACCTGTAATCTGACTTGCTGTCAGTTTAGCTTCCGCTTCTTTCAGTTGTTTTTGCAACTCGGTTAACTTGCTATATTTCAACTCAGCAGCGCGGTTAAGGTCATATTTTAATTCAGCTTGTTGAATTTCAATGTTAACCTTGTCAATCTGTTCTTTAATGTTTTGAATGCTGCCGATGACACCTTTTTCTGATTGCCATTGGGCATTCAAACCGCTTTGCTGTTCCTTGAGATTTCCCAAGTCTTTTTCCAGTCTTTCCAAACGGTCGATCGATGCAGCATTACTTTCTTTTTGCAGCGACAGTCTTTCCATTTCTAGCTGCAAAACCTTGCGATCGATTTCATCGAGTTCTTCCGGCTTGGAGGTAATCTCCATTTTCAGTTTAGCCGCAGCTTCGTCCATTAAGTCGATCGCTTTATCGGGAAGGAAGCGATCGCTAATATATCGAGTTGACAAAGTAGCCGCCGCCACTAACGCATTGTCAGAAATTTTCACACCGTGGTGAACTTCGTAGCGTTCCTTCAAGCCCCGCAAAATCGAAATAGTATCTTCAACGGTTGGTTGGTCAACATAAACTTGTTGGAAACGGCGTTCTAAGGCCGCATCTTTTTCGAGATATTTGCGGTATTCGTCGAGAGTTGTAGCGCCGATACAGCGCAATTCTCCCCTCGCTAACATCGGTTTAAGTAAGTTGCCGGCATCCATCGAGCCTTGAGTCGCGCCAGCACCGACAACGGTGTGAATTTCATCGATAAATAGGATGACTTTGCCGTTGCTGTCCATCACTTCTTTGAGCACGGCTTTTAAGCGTTCTTCAAATTCTCCCCGGAATTTTGCACCGGCAATTAACGCGCCCATATCTAAGCTAATTAATTGTCTGTCTTTGAGAGATTGCGGCACATCTCCGGTGATAATTCGCTGGGCGAGTCCTTCGGCGATCGCAGTTTTACCAACTCCCGGTTCCCCGATTAATACGGGGTTGTTTTTGGTGCGGCGGCTCAATATTTGAATCGTGCGACGGATTTCGTCATCTCGTCCGATGACTGGATCGAGTTTGCCTTGACGCGCGGCTTCTGTCAAATCTCGGCCGTATTTTTCCAGCGCTTCATATTTGCCTTCTGGATTTTGATCGGTCACTTTGTTGTTCCCCCGGACTTGGGTAATGATATCTTTGAGTTTGGCTTCATCTAGTTTAAATTCTTGCAGTAGATTTTTGCCGAAGCGATCGTCCTTAACGTAACCTAAGATCAAATGCTCGATCGAGATAAATTCATCGCCGTACTCTTTGCGATAAGCTTCAGCCCTGTCTAGCAGGGTATCCAGGGAACGGCCGAGATAAACGTTGCCGCCAGTTCCAGTGATTTTGGGCTGGCGACTGATAAACTCATCTGTGCGATCGCGCAATTTGGCGATCGTCACTCCAGCTTTGTTAAATAAACTGCTCGCAAGTCCCGATTCTTGTTCCAGCAAAGCTTTCATCAAATGTTCGCTTTCTAGCTGCTGCTGTTGGGCTGCTTTGACAACTTCTGGGGTGCGCGCGAGGGCTTCCCAGGCTTTTTCCGTAAATTGGTTTGGATTATTCGGTTGCATAAATTTTAATTCCCTGAATTCAAAGCGATCTATACTTTAGAGGCAATTGCTTAATTGCCCGTATAATCGTCATTGTACGAAGTTACGGACGGGGAGCGGATCGGTGTTCCCCTATATTGAGATAGGTATATCCGTCATGTGTCGCAGTCCCTCGCAAGCAAAAGGTAAACTGTCACGCCTAAAAGTTGCACTTTGATGAATTACCCAGTTGAGTTTAAGCCGAAAGCGATCAAAGATTTACAATCTTTGCCAGCGGAGGTACAAAGCCGAGTTTTGACTAAAATTGAGTTAATCCAAAATAATTTGACGGGGGATGTGAAACGCTTAACAAACTATACGCCAGAATATCGGCTGCGGGTAGGAGATTACCGAGTTTTATTTGAAATTGAGGAAGATATTTTGGTGATCTACCGCGTCAAACATCGCAAAGATGCTTACACTTAAACGCCTGGAGGAAATATCTATGATTCCATTACATCCTGAGTTTATCACCAAAAACGGCAAAAAAGAATTTGCAGTGATACCTTATGAAGAATTTGAAGCACTCCAAGAATTAATTGCTGACATAGAAGATTTGATTGATTTGAGGGCCGCCAAAGAGGAAGACGCAAATCAGCCTTCTATGCCTTTAGCAGAAGTGAAGAAAATGTTAGGATTACTCAATAATTAATCCGTAGAATTATGGCAAAAGTCGCAAACTATTTTAAGTAATTGAGCGGATATGATATGACTCCTAACTACTGTCAACTATCAACTATCAACTGTCAACTGTCAACTGTCAACTGTCAACTGTTTTCATGCTTGCATTACCACACGTTCCGGGAGACTGACAATAAAAGTTGAGCCTTTCCCGTCCTCGCTTTCGACACTAATTTCGCCACCGAGAATTTGACACAAGCGCTGGCTAATTGTCAATCCCAAACCCGTGCCTCCATACTTCTTGGTAGTCGAAGCATCAGCTTGAGTAAAAGGCTTGAATATCTGCTCTAATTGCTCGTTCGTCATGCCAATGCCTGTATCCCTGACTCGAAAAATCAAAACTTGAGAATTGTAGTTTGAACCAGAGTTAAAATCTTTATTTTTCTTTCTTTTCGTCTGTTTAACTTTTTCATTTTTAATTCTTTCCACCTCGATAGTAATCACCCCTTTTTCAGTAAATTTGGCAGCATTGCTGAGCAAGTTTAGGAGAATTTGCCGCACTTTCGGTTGGTCGGCGTACATTGTGCCGAGTTCGCCTTGGATTTTCAGCGCTAAAGCATTGCCTTTTTTCTCTACTAGCGGTTGAGCCGTAGTCATCACTTCTTCAATCATTGTCGCTACGTCGAAGTTTTCCAAATAAAGCGTGACGTGCCCAGCTTCTATTTTGGAAATGTCGAGGATGTCGCTGATCATGTCGAGCAAATGTTTGCCTGCGATTTGAATTTTTTCTAAGTCGGGGAGAAAATCTTCGGAACCGGAATCTTGAGCATCTTCTTGCAGCATTTCGCTGTAGTTGATGATGGCATTGAGGGGAGTACGCAGTTCGTGGCTCATGTTGGCGAGAAATGCACTTTTCGAGCGGTTGGCAGCTTCGGCTGCTATTTTTGCTTCCTGCAAGTCTTCTGTGTATTCCGCTACTCTTTGGATCAGTTCGTTAAGGGAAGTTGCTAGCATTCCCACTTCGTCGGAAGTGGTAACGGGTACTTGCAGGTCAAAGTTTGATTCTTCTGTCACTCGCTGAGCGATGAGGGTGGTGGCTTGTAGTGGTCGGGCGATCGCCCTGCTGGTGTATATTGCAAGTAAGGTAGCGATACCGGCCGATACCAACAGAGAACCAACCAGAATCAGAGTTCCGAGTTGTTCAGCTTTCTCGTAGGTTCTAAATGCCTTGTCTGCTTTGTCCCGAAAATTGCCAGCGAGTTTGGCTGAATCCTGCGAAAACTGTTCGAGTTTAAAAGCATTGCTCCCAGTGGCCAAATTATACAAGTTCCGCTGGAATAGCTGCCGCTGCTGCAGATTCAAACCAGATAACTTCGCATTCCCCAGCAGTTTCTGGACTTGTTGGAAGTAAGCTTCTACTGTCTTACTGTTGGCTTTGGCGAACTCTTGAATCTCTTGGTAATCTTTGGCAACATCGGAATTAGTAGTCGGTGGCTGGCTTTGCAGTTGTTCTAGCTGTCCGCTCATCTGAGCAACACGAGTCAGAAAATCCGATCGTTCGCGATCGAAAATTTGCGGTTGTCCCATCAGATTCAGCAGCAAGAGCTGCTGAATTCTGACTTCCTGCGCGGTATTATTCAGATTGGTCAGGATTTCGGCTTTATCTCGGTCGATCGCCAGTTTTTCTCTAACTTGCTGCTTATGATAGGATTCTACTCCCCGTCCCGTCACAGCACCCAAAATCGCAATACCAATGACCAAGGCGTATCCGCAGCCGATTTTCTGCCGGATACCCAAGCGACCCAACAGACTTTTAAAACCTATTGGAGGATGGTTCTGGGGTTGATTTTTCGAGGCTAAGGTTGAAGACATGGGGAATTTACTCGTCACCCTGAGAGGCATTATCTATATTCTAATTGATGCCTGCGTGAGGGTAAATAAAGTTATGACTTTAAACCAAAATTCGGCAATTATGGGGTCTGTGCAGGGTTCCACAGCTCGATCTGCTTGACAGTTGGGAAGAGTTATGGTTAACAAATTATAAGTGGCGGGTTATAAGTTGCAAGTTACGAGTTAGATTTTTGATTCAAGACTCAACTTAACTTGCAACCCACAACTTATCGGTGTTCCTCTACTGGCAAAGTTGAAATTGTGCTATCTTAGCAGGAAGTTTTGAAGCATTAGGTACGCTAGCAGAGGTAGAAACGAAGATTCCCATCCCGAAACTGCAACCCTCTGCGTTGTTGCATTCCCCAGGCTTGGCAGTCAGTTGATATTCGCCTTGGGATGGAGGAGTAAAAGATATTGTCACGAGTTCACCTGTCTTTTGACTCGCTGCAATTTGTTGACCGCTGGCATCTGTGAGAGTTAGGTTTAAATCTTTGCAGTTGCCGTCGCAAGTAGCAACAAAAGTATACTCTATATCAGGATGCAGCGTTGCTCTAAAAGGAGATGACACTTGCTTGCGAACTTGGGCTAGCAACGGCACAAATACTAACTTTTGACCGTTGCCTTTCCGCTGCTCAACTTCTGTTTTTAAGCGACAAACAACCGTTTTTTGGTCATTGGTTAGTTCTTGAGCAATAGCATTGCCTGCGATTGCAGTACCGAGGAGTAGGGCAATGCCCGAAATAACTAAATGTTTGATCTTCATTGATGTCCCGTAAAATTAATTTTGGGTGATTGCAATAGACCGCTTTTGTCAGCAGTCGATTGATTTATCTGGAGCCTATCACATTTGTTGACTAAAGTTTTAAGTTTTAAATTATTTATCGCTGTGCCGAAATTCCCAAGCGGGAACAAACTTAGAATCTCCCCAAACACCGCGGCGATTTTTCTTGGCTTCGGCTTCCGCTTGTTGGACAACAGTTGCACTCGGACAGTTTTTCAAGTATGGACGGTAAACCATTGCTAATCCTTCGCGCAGCAAAACTTCTTGAGCAAATCTGCCGTTTGGCAAGCGAACTTCGCTAATTTTTCGGCCGTAACGGTCAGTATCAGTGACTGTCAAAACGACTCGACCGCCCCCTTCTTTGACTAGCTGCTGCATTCTTTGCTCGGCTAGATTTCCCCACTTGAACTGATTTTTTTCGGCTGCTTTTTTACTATTTTTTTCGGCGTTGGTGTGGGCAATTTCCGGTGCATCTACGCAGGCAAAACGCACTTTGATATCCTTGCCAGCGGCATCGGTGGCAACAAGTGTATCGCCGTCGCTGACTCGTTTTACAGCATAGTTATTCGGCGGTAGCTTTTGAGGACAGCCGGAGAGTAGGAATAGCAGAACAACTGCGCTCAAGCTGGTGATTGTAGGGGAAATGGGGATTTTATTTTGCCTCATAATTCTCTATTTTTTATTTTGTTTCCATCCAATTTTGCCCCGCGTGAATATCAACTATCAACGGTACGCTAAGTGGCAGAGCATTTTCCATCGCAGTTCTAATTTTCGGCTGCAATTCTTCCCATTCATCCGGTGGGACTTCAAAGATTAATTCATCGTGAACTTGCAGCAGCAGTCGCGCCTGATAGTTTTGTAAAATTTTGTTGACCTCAATCATGGCAAGCTTAATGATATCAGCACTGGAACCTTGAATGGGAGCGTTGGCGGCGGCCCGCAAAGATTGGGCGTCATTTTTACTGAGGGACTTAAGTTGGCTGGGGTTAATTTCTTCGGGGTTGTGGCCTTTCAAGCGGCGGAGGCTGCCATGCTCCTCGAAGTTGAGATAGCGACGACGACCTAGTATAGTGGAAACATAGCCAAGGGCGATCGCACTTTTTTTCACACCCTCCAAAAATTCAAAAACCTTACTGTAACGCTCGTTAAATCGTTCAATAAACTTTTTACCATCTGCGGAAGATTTGCCCATCGAACGACCAAACTTAATCGCCCCCATACCATAAACTACCCCAAAATTAATCGTTTTGCCAAACCGTCTTTCATCGGGAGTTACTTCCTCCTTTTCAAACAGTAGTTGAGCCGTCAGGGTATGCACATCTCGGTTATTTTGGTAAGCTTCTATTAACACAGGTTCTTGACTCAAATGAGCCAAAATTCGCAGTTCAATTTGAGAATAGTCAGCCGACACCATCAGCCAACCAGACTCCGGCAAAAAAGCCTTGCGAATTTGCCGCGAAAACTCGGTACGGATGGGAATATTTTGTAAATTTGGATTGGAAGAAGAAAGGCGGCCGGTACCAGTTGCAGTTTGGTTGAAATCTGTATGCACTCGCCCGGTATCTGCACGCACTAACTGCGGCAAAGCATCGACGTAGGTTGATTTTAATTTAGACAATGTTCGGTGTTCTAATAAATCGTCTACAATCGGATGGTCTCCTTGCAATTTATCCAAAACAGCCGCGTCGGTAGAATATCCAGTTTTGGTTTTGCGAGACTTTTTCTGAAATTCATCGGGGATTTTTTCTAACAAGATTTCGCTGAGTTGTTTGGGCGAACCTAAATTGAATTTTCTCCCCGCTGCTTCATAAGTATTTTCTTCGAGTTGTGCTAATCTCTTTTCTAGCTGCTGGGATAGTTCTTGCAGATACTCTGAATTAATCCGAATTCCGCAGTATTCCATTTCTGCTAAAATTGGTTCTAAAGGCTGTTCTACTTCTAGCAGTAACCCGTGCAAAGTTTTTCCGGGAAGGCTAGCTTGATCAGCTTTATCCAATTCGGCTTTAAGTTTACTTACTAACCCAAATGTGGTGTGAACATCCATGCCGCAGTAGTCAGCTACTTTGATAATACTGATGTCAGCAATTGTTTTGTTTTTCGGTACTAATTCCTTGTAACTTTCTGCGACAATGCCTAAGTATTTCCTTGACAATTCGCTGAGACTGTGGCTGGTTTCTGGGTTGAGTACGTAACTGGCTAGCATGGTGTCAAATACGACTCCGGCGAGTTTGATTCCCTGACAGCGTAGGATCGATCGATCAAATTTAGCATTTTGCAGCGCCTTCGGATAACTCTCGCTTTCCAAAATCGGACGCAAAGCATTTAAAACCGTGGCTTTGTCCAAATTTGTGCCCGTTTTATGTCCCGTGGGAATGTAAGCTAAATCTTGTTCTCCGGTTCCCCAACAGCAGCCAATTCCGACTAATTCGGCGTCTCGCGGTTCTAAGGCGGTGGTTTCGGTATCCCACGCCACGGGTGAGGCTTTGTCTGTGAAAGTTTGCAGGAGTTCGACTAATTCGTTTAACTGTTCGATTGTTTGAATTATTTGCGGTTTAATTGGCAGTTTGTTTTCCTGCTGGGCGGCTTTGGTGTCAGAATAACTCCAAAACCACAATTCGTCTGCTTCTGAACTTTCAGAATTTGCAGCGGAAAAATCACTGGAATTATCAGCATTAGACAATTCAGAGACTGTAAATTCTCCCTTTTTCCGAACATCCGTTAAATCCCGTACATGGCTCGATGCCGAACTTCCATCCGTGACATCCGTTAAATCCCGCACATGGCTCGATGCCGAACTTCCATCCGTGACATCCGTTAAATCCCGCACATTGCTCGATGCCGAACTTTCTTCTTCTACACCGCCAAAACGCTTTTGAATTTGCTTAACTTTGGTTAAAAAAGTTTTAAATTCCAACTTTTCCAGCATCGGAATCAAAGCTGCTTCATCAAAACCTATCAACTGACAATCTTCTAAATTGACTTCTAAAGGAACTTCTTGAATAATTGTCGCCATGCGCTGAGAATGATAAGCAGATTCCTTACCTTCTTCGAGCTTTTTCTTAGTTGCGCCTTTGAGTTGATCGATGGCTGCATAGATGCCATCGAGGGTATTGTAAGCTTCCAGTAATTGCAGGGCGGTTTTGTCGCCGATGCCTTTAACTCCGGGAATGTTATCGGATTTGTCACCGCAGAGGGCTTTGTAATCTATTACTTGTGCGGGCAAAATACCGAGTTTGGCTTTGACTTCTTCCGGGCCGTATTCTTGGGATTTGCCTTTTCCCGATCGCCTAAGTTCATCTGTACTCAAATATAACACGCTGATTTGTTTCTCAGTTTCTACTAATTGAAACAAATCTCGATCGCCCGTCAGGATTTTCACCCGATAACCGGCGGCGCTGGCTTTGTTTGCCAAAGTTCCCAAAACATCGTCGGCTTCGTAGCCCGGAGCGGTGAAGGCTGGTAAATTGAAATAGGTGAGGAGTTCTTGGAGGTTTTTGAGATCCGGGATAAAATCTTCGGGAGTTTCGACGCGACCGGCTTTGTAGGTTTCGTCTGCTTCGTGGCGAAAAGTGGGCGTGGCGAGGTCAAAGGCGATCGCCATGTACTCCGGTTCATGGGTGGCCATGACTTCCAGCAGAGACTTGAGAAAGCCAAAACAGACGCTGGTGGGAATGCCTGTCGTAGTTCGCAAACCTCCGTCTCGACTTTTGGCAAAGCCGTAGTAGGAACGGAAGGCCAGGGAGTGGCCGTCAACTAAGATGAAGGTAGGAGCTTGATTTTCAGACACTGACATAGATGGCGATCGCACGAAACAGCTTTATCATTCTACTCATTTGTCATACCTGTTTGAAAATAGCATCTAACTGCAAACAAGCTCTAAACCCTTATATAATCAGTCATTCCCAATTCTAAATTCTCAAATCAAAAATCGTGCGACGCTCGCGCTAGCCGAAGTCTCAAACCTCAAATCGCTCGATCGGCATAATGTGCAGCTTGGCTCAGAATAGTAGAAGATGTTACGTGCGATTCACGCGCGGGATAGCTTCGCTTCACGCAAATTTACCAACACCTGCCGATCGAAGCTTATGGGTGATATTAATCGATGCTACGAAATCCTCGAAATTGAGCCTGGAGCTTCCCTAGAAGAAATTAAGCACGCTTACAGGGATTTAGCCTTTGTGTGGCATCCCGATCGGTTGCCCCCAGGCGATCGCCTGCAACAAAAAGCCCAACACAGATTAACCGAAATTAATCAAGCTTACCAGGAATTGCTGTTGTTTCTGAGTCAACCTGAACCAAAGTCGATCGACCAACAGCCACCGCAGCAGCCACCACCACCTGCGGAAAAGCCTCCAGAAAAGCCCCTGAGAAGGCGTTCTGGAAAATCAGCCGGTAGAGTTGGTTCCCAGCGCAGTCACACCCGCCCCAAAGCCGCATCAAAAAAAACTCAAACTCAAAACAAGCCCAAAAGCAAAAAACGATTGACAACTCAAAATCGCCCAACGTCGCGGGGAAGAAAGCAATCCCGGCGCAGCGTGGCGAGGGAAGCGTGGCTATCTCCAAACTATCCAAACTTTACCCAGAAACGGAAACAAGAATTTCCGACTCAATACTCAAAACCGTGGCTATCTCAAAAATCTTCAAGCTTCCCTTGGGGGCCGCTGGCGATCGCAGTTGGGAGTTACGCTGTGACAGGCTACATTTTGACGAAATTTGAGGTCCCGATGTGGATGTGGACTTTAATCTGTGGTGCCGATTGGCTGTGGGCCGCGATTTTGCTGGCGGAGGGTTCGGCAACGCCTAGAGTGTGGCTGGCGGCGTTAGTTTTGGCTGGAGCGGTGGGGGGGTCGATCGCAGGTTTTCAGGCGGGAGGAATGGTAACGGGGGCTGTCTGGGCGCTAGTTGGAGCTGGTTTGGGGGCGATCGCCAGTTCCGAGGCAGAGTCTCGCGCCGTAGCTGTAGTTTTGGCCGCGGCGGGAGTGGCGACAGTGGTGGGATTGATTGCTGGGACGGGTTCTGGGGATTGGCGGAAGGCGTTAGTTGTGGCGGTGTCTTGGGGGATTGTTGGTTTGACGTGCGGGCTGGTGGCGGAAGTAGCTGTTAATTTTCGCGGATCTAAGGGGCTTGTAGGTTTGATCGGGCTGGGAATGGGGGCGTGGGCGGGGGTTTGGGCTGGGGCGGGTTCGGAGGCTTTGGCTGGGGCCTTGAGCATTGCTGGATCTAAGACTGTTTATGGGGCTTGGGCTGCGATGGGGATGATTGCGGGAGTTGTGGCGCGGATGGTAGCTGGTGAAAGGTCGATCGCCACTGGCCGCGGGCTGTACACATTTATCTTGTTAGTCGCTACTTCTGGTTTTGGGCTGTGGTTGGGAAATTGGTTGGTTGGTCGCATTTTCTGAATTAGTCATTAGTCATTAGTCATTAGTCATTACCGTAAGTTTCCTGGTTTACGCATCGGGGGCTAGAAACCCGGTTTCTACGAGTTTTTTTTGTTGAGTCACGATAAATCTACAAAAAAACCGGGTTTCTGAGGTTGCAAGTGCGATCGGCAAACACTGAAACCATCGCTTTTCTTCCCTCTTCCCTCTTCCTTCTTCCCTCTTCCTTCTTCCCTCTTCCTTCTTCCCTCTTCCCTCTTCCTTCTTCCTTCAGCATAACTCCCAGCACTTATCACTTTTCAGTAGGGCTTCAAACTCAGCACTTGGCAAAGCCTGACTGAAAAAATGACCTTGAATTTCATCGCAATCGTGCTCGCACAAAAAAGCCAGTTCCGGCTGATTTTCTACCCCCTCAGCAATCACAGTCATGTTCATACAGTGTGCCATTTGAATAATCGCTACTGTAATCGCTGCATTTTGGCGATCGTCTGCAATATCGCGAATAAAACTCTTGTCAATTTTCAGCGCATCAAACGGAAAACGTTTCGGGTAACTCAAAGAAGAATATCCCGTACCAAAATCATCAAGTGCGAGCCTAATTCCCATCTCTCCCCACACCGTAAAAGCTTGAATTGCTGCCGTTTCATCTTGCAAAATTAGACCTTCCGTCAATTCTAATTCCAAACATTTAGGATCGAGATTAGTTTCTCTCAATATCTGGCTGACTCTCTCTGTCAAATTTTTTTGCTCAAACTGGCGGGCTGACAAATTGACAGATATCCGCAGCGGAGGCAAACCCTCTATTTGCCAAGCTTTAGTTTGCATACAAGCAGTCTCTAATACCCATTCACCCAGCGGCGAAATCAAGCCCATTTCTTCAGCCATTGGAATAAATTCCCCCGGAGAAACTCTGCCCCTTTTTGGATGATTCCAGCGCACCAAAGCTTCAGCACCAATAATCTTCCCTGTTTTAATTTCTATTTGCGGCTCATAGTAAACTTCAAACTCCAAGCGTTTTAAAGCATTGCGAAGACAAGTTTCTTGAGTAAATTGATTGATAGAACTATTGGCAACTTTTGCCGTATAAAATTTATATTTATTGCCACCTTCTTGCTGAGAATTGTACATTGCTACATAAGCATTTTTCAGCAATTTGTCTCCATCGTTGCCGTCTCCCGGAGATAAAGAAATGCCGATACTTGCCGTGACGTAAAGTTCCGAGCCTTTGACAATGATAGGTTGGGCTACAATATCTAAAATGTTTTGAGCAATCTTGCCAGCATCCTGTTTTTCGGCAACTGGTTCGAGTACAATTGCAAATTCGGCAGCTTCTAAACGAGCCACAAAATTAATCTTCTCCGTGCAGTTAGTCAGCCGCTCGGCAACTTTGCAAAGTACGGAGTCGCCGATATCGTGTCCCAAGGTACTATTAATCCGGTTAATTCTATCTAAACTGAGAGTCACAACTGGTATCATTACTGGCAATGCTTTTTGCTTGTCTAATACCTGACTTAGCTGCTCCCGCAACAGCGCACGATTGGGCAAATTTGTTAAACAGTCGTGCTGATGTCGGTGGAGAGCTATTTGAATAGTTGTGTGCAAGTTTTTTTCCTCAAAGGGTTTCACAATATAGCCGAAGGGCTTGGTTGCATTGACGCGCCGCAAAGTTTTTTCATCAGCATAAGCTGTTAGATACACTACCGGGATCTGAAATCGCGATCGAATTTCTTCTGCTGCTGTAACACCGTCTATTTCTCCTTGCAGGTTAACATCCATCAAAACTAAATTCGGTCGGATTTTGGCTACTGATTCAATCGCTTCTTCTCCCGAATAGACAATATCAGTTATTTGATATCCTAAAGATATTAAACTGTCGGAAATGTCTTCTGCAATGATGCTTTCGTCTTCTACTATTAAAATTTTTTTAGTTGACATTAATTTCTTTCCTCCGATTCCTATTGGTTTGGAAAATGTTATTTGAAAAGTCGTGCCTGCTGTTTCTAATAGTTCTATTTCCCCCCGAATTTGCTTGACTAAAGACCCGACTAGCCGCAAACCGAGTGTTCGGGCCTTGCGATAATCTAACTCTTGAGGAAAACCAATGCCACTGTCGCTCACGGCTAGCACGCAAACTCTATTTTCATCTAAAGTAAAATCTATTTTAATTTTACCTTGAACTTGTCCTGTAAAAGCATATTTGAGGGAATTTGTCACCAGCTCGTTGATAATCAATCCGCAAGGAACTGCCGTATCAATATTGAGAGAACACGGCGCAATATTTGTTTGCAAATTGACGCCTTCTGTAGGAATTTCATAAGCTTGGAATAAATTGTGGGCGAGATTTTGGATGTATTCAGCAAAGTCAATGTTTGACAAGTCTTTGGATTGATACAATTGTTCGTGAACTAGGGCCATCGATCTGACTCGGTTTTGACTTTCTTTTAACATTTCACTAACGCGGCTGTCTTGGATGTAGCGGGATTGAAGTTTGAGCAAACTGGAAATAACTTGAAGGTTGTTTTTGACGCGGTGGTGAATTTCTTTGAGGAGGACTTCTTTTTCGGCGAGGGATGCTTTGATGCGATCCTCGTCGCGCTTGCGGTCTGTAATGTCCCGCACTACTGCTTGAATTATTTTACGCCCGTTAATTTCCATTGCATTTAACAGCACTTCTGCGGGAAATTCTGAACCGTCTAGCCGTTTGTGTACCCAGTCAAAGCGACAGCTACCTGTTTGCATTGCTGTGGATATTCTCTGTGCTGCTAGACTGGATGAGTCTTGTCCGCTAGGCTGAAATGGCGGGGAAAATTCGCTAGGTTTCTTGCCGTAAAACTGTTCTTTATTTGTGCACCCAAATATTGCTAAGGTGGCGGGGTTGCAGTCAAAAAAGTTTTGTTCTTCGATCAGCATTACTGCGTCGCTTGTGGCTTCGTAAAGGCTGCGAAATTTGCATTCAGACTCTTGCAGAGAAGTGATTAATTGGGTCTTTTGAAATTCCGCGCGCTTGCGGTCGGTAATGTCTATTCCTACAGAAACTGCTGCGCTTCCTTGATGATATTTCTGACCTACTATCAAATAATTTCGGATGCTGCCGTTAATTTCTACGTCTATTTCTTGTGAGGTTTGCTGAGATGAACTGTCAAAAAAGTTTCGGATTAGTTGTCCAAAAGTCGAGCCTTTGTCGAGAAAGTTGATTTCTTGACCGACAAAGCTTTCAGGAGACCGTTTGAACGAGGTTGCTAAGTGCTGGTTGACTTCAATATACCGCAAATCTGAACTTACCCAAGAAATTAGTCCGGGCACGGCATCCAAGACGGCGCGAAGTTGGTCTGTAGCTTCTTGGAGTGCTTCTTCTGATCGCTTGTGATCGCTAATATCTGTCGCCGTTCCGCACAGGCCTAACATCGCACCGTTTTCAGCTTGGTTGACGATGCTGTTGACGCGCAGGTGGACGGGAGTACCGTCTTTGCGGATGTGTACTGTTTCGTAAGCAGAATTAAAGGTTTCTGGCTGAATGCTGGTTCTAGCTAAAAGTTGCCCTAATATTTCTATTTGTCGATGTTTTTCTTCGGGATACAAAAAGTCGGTGAAGCGGCGGCCGATCATTTCTGGCGGTTCATAACCGTAGATGCGTTTGGCGGCGGAATTGACAAAAGTTAAGAGGCCTTGAATATCGATCGACCAAATCAACTCTTGGGACGTTTCTACAAGGTTGCGGTACTTTTTTTCGCTGTCAGCAAGTGCTGCATTCCAGACTGCCGTTTGCAGAGTAAGTCGGGCTTCTAATTGTTGATTTGTTGTTGCCAGAGTTGCGATCGACTTTTTGTACTCCGTAATCTCAGTAGAAACACCGACAGCGCCGATAACCTCGCCGTTTCCATCTCGCAGCGCTGTCGATCGAATTTCGTGCATAAAATGCCCCTCTCTGGCATTCCAAGTGCGATCGTTTCCTGCTAATACCTGGGCAATATTTTCTAAGATATCTGGCTGGCTGCTGTAAAGTTCAAAAATCGACAGCCCAACAGATTCACTTGGTTTGATTCCCAAATTTTCCAATCCTTTGCCTGCTGCAAGGGTTAACCTACCGTCTTTGTCGGTTGCCCACAGGAACATCGGCGCACAACTGACGGCGGCGTGCAGGGTTTTGTTGGTAAGTTTTAGCCGATCGATTTCTGCATGAAGCCGATCGCGGGTGTTGCTTAATTGTAGCGTTAGTCGATCGACTTTTTCCTGCCAACTGGCAGCACTGTCGCACATTTTTGCGGCATTGCAGGAAGGATAGATGGATTGGTTGCAGTGTGACATGGTTACTATGGGATGCACAGTATATTTAATCCCAGCCTATTTTTTAATCATAACTTTTTAAGTGAAGTATTACAGTTCGCTGTGATACTCATCCGATGAAGATGCAATAATTTAAAGATAGTTTAAAGGATTCATAAATTGTGGCTTCCCCAGTTGTGTAGCGACTATTCAGAAATTGACAATAAGCTGAATAAGGCCGATAAATCCGTATTTTTACGCCAAGTATGTGTAGTGATTAAAAAAAAAATTACAATTCTCAGCTTGCACAAGACATAAAATTATAAAGTTATTATATTAGTTTGAGTAGATTCACGTACTCATCAATGGGAGATCTAGAATGGGGAGTCGGGAATTGAGAATTGAGAATTTTTAACTCTTTAACTCACAACTAAAAACTTTCCCTCTTCCTTCTACGTTCTTACCTTAAGTGTTCCGATCTCTAAATTCCAAATTTTGATAGTATTATCTTCTGAACAAGTGGCGATATTTTGACCCCGCCCAAAAACTGATACAAGCCCCCGAATTAAGTCGTAATCCCAAAATTTTAGACCCAAGTTAAAGCTCCCAGATTCATCTGTGGAGTCAATTCTAAAATCTAAAACTTGTACGAAGTCGAAGCATCTAAAATCTAAAATAGACTGAATGTGGGGACTGATGGCAACTGTCGGAATTTCGGCTTTGTATTCGATGGATGTGTGCCGCTTCGCACGGTGGAAAATTTGAGGTTCTGCACTTACAGAACTTACGGACTCTTGAGCAAGAAACCCGTGTCTGGTTAGCTGGCTCGCGATCGAGCCCAATATTGATTGTAGAAACCGAGTTTGTTTGCTGAGGTGTTGCATTTATTGACGGCTGGCATTTGTACTATTATAATCAAATCAGCGTTTCACACAAAAATCCGAAAGTGATATGTCACACTTCACAACGATCAAAGTTCAGATCAACAACGGCGAATTGCTGCATCAAGTGTTGGAAGAGTTGGGTTATCAAGTAGAGTGCAATGTGCAGGTGCGGGGTTATCATGGCGACAAAACTAATGCCGAGTACGTAATTCGGCAATCCAATGGTTACGATTTGGGTTTTCGCCGCAGCGGAGAGGATTATGAATTGGTGGCAGATTTTTGGGGAGCTCGAATTAACCAGCAGGAATTTGTTAATTCAATTAGCCAAAAATACGCGCGCAAAAGTTTGATGGCGGCGGTACAATCTGAGGGTTTTCATGTTGAGGAAGAGGAGACTTTGGCGGATGGGACGGTGAGGATTGTTGTGGGTAGATGGGTTTAGGACTCGCGCTTGATTAACTCGCAAGCTATTTGGCATTTAAATTGAAGATGGATCGCGGGCTTTCTGGCCCGCGCCACAAAAGTTTAATTATTTATTTGCTACGAAACAAGTATTCCGATGCAAACGAAAACGATATTATGGGAAGGTTTGGAGGATTGAGTAATGGCATTTAGTAGGGTATAAACAACTATTACCGCAGGAGTTCATGCTAAGAACTGTTGAAAATGTTTATCAGAACGGACAAATTGAACTAACGGATGTCCCGTCTGATGTGAGCGATCGCGCGCAGGTGCTCGTTACCTTTCTCGATCCTGGTAAAATCGTTCGTGTAAACTTGCGCGAGTCGATCGAACAACTGGAAACAATTGCAGGTATCCAGCAAGGTTTTGAAGAACTCAACGCGGGAGTTACTCGCCCTCTGAGTCAGTTTGCACGAGAAATGCAGCAAAAATATGAATTTTAAGGTTGAGATTGTGCCACTGGCTGAATCAGAGGGCGATCGCGCTGATCGGTGCTTGCGATCACGAAAATTGATGAATGGGATAGAATTAGAGCAAACGGGTAAAGAACGAACATGAGTATTACTCTGACGAGCAGCAAGCGAGCAATTCATCCAAACTAAGCTAGAAACTGGCAAATATCGATCGGCGCAAGAAGTGCTGGAAGTTGCCTTACGATTGTTGGATGAGATCAGGGCGATCGGGAATGGATCGAATCTGTACGAGTTAAAATAGATGCTGCTGTCGCCGTCTCCGAACATACTCCACCGATTGATGGCGAAACCTTTATTGTAGGGATTTTGGATCGCTTTCGGCAAGCACGCGAGAGTCAACACTGTAGTTTAGACTAAAAAATAGTCGCAGCTAAAAGTAGCTGGCTTTGAAGAGCAGGCAAGCTGTTACTCAAAAAC
>NZ_JAUBVX010000066.1:0-34519 GCF_036706065.1 Microcoleus sp. A2-C3
TCTCTTTGAATACAGCTCAATAGTTTTATTATATCATATTAGTTGTTTTGTGTAATTAATTTTGTTGAGCTACTTAAGTAGGGTGCGTCAGCTACGAAGATGTTTAGGAAAAACTCACAATCTCATAGCTGACGCACCATTTATTAGCTGGTGCGTCAGAATGAGATTGTCCGTGATGATTGAGAATTACCTTTCCTGACGCACTCTACCGCTGACTATTTGTGAGGTGCGTCGCTATGAGATTGTCGATCGACTTTCAGGACTTTTCTGTGGCGACACACCCTACGACTACTACCTCATCTCATAACCAAACAAATTCGGATCGACCTCACCCAAATTCAAATCAGCCAAACCATACTCAGCCCAACGCCGATCGACCATCGCCACCATATCAGGATCGGACTCCAAAACTTCCCCCCATTCGTGATCGGTTTCCGGCGGCATCTTCGTAGTAGCATCAATCCCCATTCTGCCTCCCAAACCAATCTTTTCACTGGCAAAATCTAACGTATCAAAAGGCGTATTCGGCAGAATAAATACATCCCGAACCGGATCGACTTTAGAACTAATTGCCCAAACTACTTGACGCGGGTCGCGAATGTTGATACTTTTATCGACAACAATCACAAACTTAGTGTAAGTAAACTGCGGTAATGCACTCCAAAATGCTAAAGCAGCCCTGCGCGCTTGACCGGGATATGCTTTATCAATGGAAATAATTGCGGCCTTGTAACTCAGCGCTTCCATTGGTAAGAAGAAATCCACTATTTCCGATACTTGCTGCCGCAAAATAGGGGTGTAAATGCGGTTGAGCGCGATCGCCATCATAGCCTCTTCCTTCGGCGGCCGCCCGCTAAATGTGGTTAAATAAATCGGGTCTTTGCGGTGCGTCATACAGTTAAACCGAACCAGCGGCGAATCTTCCACGCCGCCGTAATAACCCATGTGGTCGCCAAAGGGCCCGTCTGGCAAAACTTCACCCGGTGTAATCGTTCCTTCTAATACGATTTCCGAGTCCGCAGGTACTTCTAAATCTACTGTTTTGCACTTCGCCAATTGCACGCCGGAACCGCCGTAAAGTCCGGCAAATAACCATTCGGATAAATCTACAGGAATCGGTGTGGCGGCGGCGAGAATAATCAGCGGATCAACTCCCAGGGCGATCGCAACTTCCAACTTTTTACCAGCCTGCGCCGCTTTCCGCAAGTGCCGCGCGCCGCCCCGGACAGATAACCAGTGTACAGTCATCGTGTTTTTTGACTGCAATTGCAACCGATAAACGCCCACATTCGGCGTACCGGTTTCGCAATCCTTGGTAATTACCAAACCGAGGGTGATAATTTTGCCCGCATCTCCCGGATAGGGGCGAATCATCGGGATTTTGTTCAAATCCACGCCTTCTCCCTCAAATACCACTTGCTGACAAGCTGGGAAGAAGTCGCGGCCTGGTTTGGCTTTCACTACGTCGAACAAAACTTTGCCGAATTCTATGGCTTGGGATATCTTTTTGGGCGGTTTTGGCTGTTGTAGCATTCCCAATTTTTTGCCGAGCTCTTCTAGTTCGATCGGCTTTTCCATGTTCATCGCCCAGCAAACCCGTTCTTCTGTACCCAACAGGTTAATCGCCACGGGGAATTCTGCCCCTTTGACGTTTTCAAACAAAAGTCCGGGCCCGCCTTTGACCAGCATTTGGTTGGAAATTTCGGCAATTTCGAGGTCGGAATCGACTAAAGCGCTAATTCGGCGCAGTTGTCCCCTTTCTTCTAGGAGTTTCAGGAATCCCCGCAAGTCTCTTGCCATTTTTTTAAGATTTGTTAAGTGTCTCTACTATTATGGGGCGATCGGGCGATCGAGTGGGGGTGAGGGGCGATCGCCCGATCGCCAAATAATTTTCTACTGTTATCGTTAACTCTATGATTTGGTATTTCTTTAAATCGATCAAAAAATGAGTTGAGCTAATCTTTATTTGAAATACTCTTAACCATAATTTAAACAAAGCTTATTTTTTTCTTATTTAATCTAAGTTTAACCAAAATTTAAAACAAGCTTATCCTTTTATATCCCTTTGTTTGGGGATTTCAGTCTATCCTATGGGAGAGATTTGTAAAGCTTGCTATTAATATTGAGGACGAGGAGTTATGGTTTTCTTCACTAAAGGCTGGCGACGTGGCTTTATAGTTTCGCTAGCGGTAGCAGCATTTTCGCTAAGTTTGATTAGTTCTGCTGTAGCTGCTGTCACACTAAACGGTTCGGGAGCAACTTTTCCTAAACCTTTGTACGATCGCTACTTCTCCCAAATGAGAAGTGCAAATCAAATTACCGTAAACTACGAAGGTACTGGCTCCGGCGCTGGCATCAAAGCATTAATTGCAGGTACTGTGGATTTCGCAGGCAGCGACGCGCTGATGACGCCTGCACAAATCTCTCAGGTAAAGCGCGGCGTGATCGCAATTCCGACTGCTGGCGGCGCGGTTGCAGTTGTATACAACTTGCCCGGAGTCAACAATGTCAAACTGAATGCCGATGCCATGAAAGGCATCTTTGAAGGCAAAATTACTCGCTGGAACGATGCGAAAATCGCAGGGATTGCCGGACAAGCTAAAAATTTGCCAAATAGTGCAATTCGAGTAGTTGTGCGCGCAGACAGCAGCGGTACAACCTTTATTTTTTCTAACCACTTGCAAGCCATTGGCAGCAGCATCAAAAGTGCCGCTCAACCGAGTTGGCCCGGTAGCCCTCTCAGCGGTCAAGGAAATCCTGGCGTAGCAGGTTTGGTGAAACAAACGGCTGGTTCAATTGGCTACGTTCAAGATACTTACGCTCGGCAAAACAATCTCCAAACAGCGTTTATTCAAAATAAAGCTGGTCGATTTGTAGATCCTAGCTTGGCAGAAGCAGAGAAAGCTTTAGCAGGGGAAACCTATCCAGCAGACTTCCGCTTAGTTGAAGGAAATCCACGCGATGGATATCCAATCGTTGGCTTGACTTGGCTGTTAATCCACAAAGAGTATCCTGCTGCGAAAGCAGATGCTATTAAAAAGATGGTTAATTGGGTAATGACAACAGGTCAAGGTCTCAACAAAGGATTAGAGTATACCTCGATTCCTCAAGCAACAGCTAAAAAGGTGATTCAAGCAGTTAATCAGACTGTAGTTGCTAAAGGTTAATTCGGAGATTTTCAGGGAGTTTTGAGTCATAGATTTGACTCAAAACTCATAACTTGCAGGGGCAGGAGTGCGCAGTGCGCACCCTACAAAATCGTTTCAGGGGCAGGAGTGCGTACTGCACAATCTACTAGCTAGTTTCAGGTAAGGTGCGCCACAAGCACCTTACAAGCTAGTCTCTCAGTCAAACATTTTGCTGTTTACGCCATAACTCTGGTATGACCAATTCTTCAAAGAAACCCAAAAAATCGACTCAAAAGACTGCTGAAATCACCACTCACGTAGACTTGACTAATACGAAGGGTGAAGGTTTGTGGCTGGAGTCGGGATTTACTGTATTTGTATGGGCTTTTGCTATAGCGACGGCGGGCATCCTGTTCTGGATGAGCGGGATAATTTTTAAGGATGCTTGGCCTGCTATTAGCAAGTTTGGATTGGAGTTTTTGTGGAATCCCAAATGGGATATCGGAGAGTTGCAGTTTGGGGCTTTGCCGTTTATTTACGGTACAGTAGTTAGTTCTGCGATCGCCATTATCATCGCACTTCCTCTAGGACTTTCCGTAGCTATCGTTACCAGCGAGAACTTTTTGCCTGCTTGGGTGCGATCGCCCTTGGGATTCATGGTTGAATTAATATCAGCCATTCCCAGCGTCATCTTTGGCTTGTGGGGAATCTTTGTCTTAATTCCCTTTCTGCTGCCTTTACAGCAGTCGCTATTCAACAATTTTAGTTGGTTTCCGCTCTTCAGTAGCGAACCTTTTGGGCCGGGAATGCTGCCCGCTGGAATACTTTTATCGATTATGATTCTGCCCACAGTAGCCGCCATCAGCCGCGATGTCTTGCTGTCAGTTCCAGTAGATTTGCGGAGTGCTTCAATGTCCCTCGGAGCCACCCGCTGGGAAACCATATTTAAGCTATTATTACCAGCAGCAAGTTCCGGAATTATCGGAGCAACCATCTTAGCATTGGGACGCGCTTTGGGCGAAACAATGGCAGTCACAATGGTAATTGGCAACTCGATTCAAATCAACAAATCTATATTAGCTCCCGGCTACTCAATTCCCGCTGTTTTGGCAAGTCAATTTCGGGAAGCTCAAGAAGAACTGCACATCGGCTCTTTAATGTATTTAGCCCTAATTTTATTTGTGATTACCCTATTGGTGAACGCAGTCGCAGTCTTGCTAGTGCAGCTAATCGGCGTTAAAGGAGCTAAGAATTAACAATGACTCAAGCACAAAATTTAAACAGTATTATGGATGCAGAAATATACAAACCCCTGTCACTAAGCCGAAATTTGTTCAGCCAGGGAATGACAGTTATTGCCTTCGCTCTTACAGGTCTTGCCCTGCTGCCTTTGTTCGCTATTTTGTACAAAATTTTGGGAGAAGGACTGACACATTTAAGCTGGGAAGTGCTAGTATCTCTGCCCGCACCCGTCGGAGTTGAAGACCAGCCCAACGGCTTTGCAAATGCGATTCTTGGTACAGCTTTAATGGTGGGAATTGCCACATTATTTAGTGTACCAATTGGCGTGATGACGGGAATATTTTTGTCAGAGTTTGGTCGGGAAAATAAGGCGATTGCGAATACCATCCGTTTTATCACCGTCATTCTCAGCAGTGTTCCCTCAATTGTTGTCGGTGTGTTTGCTTACGCTTTAATTGTTGTAACAACCAAGGCATTTTCAGGATTAGCTGGCGGCATTGCTCTGGGTATTATCATGCTGCCCGTTGTGGCGCTGACAACAGAACAAGCATTAAAATTAGTGCCGACTTCTTACCGCCTCGCTTCTGCTGGCTTGGGAGGCGGACGCTTTCAAACTATTTTTCGGATTATTATTCCATCAGCACTCCCGACTATTACCACAGGCATTTTACTCGCAGCTTCCCGCGCCGCCGGCGAAACTGCACCCCTAATTGTAACTGCTTTGTCGAGCCAATTTTGGCCTCCTTTAGTGGAGAAATTGGGCGAAATAGTTCAGTCTCCCGTCGGCGCAGAAACCATCTTAAAAATCCAAGAAATCCCAGAAACACTCCTGACTCCAACTCCTTCTATGTCAGTATTAATATACAGTTACGCCAGCTCTCCTTACAAGGAGCAGAACGAATTGGCTTGGACTGCCGCTTCTGTCCTTTTGGGAATGGTTTTAGTTACTAGCTTAGCCTCCCGCGCCGTCACTCGCAAACGCTTGCAAGATAGGTAAATTGCGTGGGAAGGAAGAAGGAAGAAGGAAGAAGGAAGAAGGAAGAGGGAAGAAGGAAGAGGGAAGAAGGAAGAGAGAAGAAGGAAGAGACAAGAGGGAAGCCCAAGGGCTTCGCTCAGGGTAAAAAGAGGGTAAAAATAGCTATTTGTCTATCCGTGATTTCGGAAATGAGTGCATAGCTATCAAGACGAACTAAATAATGCCATCTGGTAAAATTTTGCATCTAAAAATCTACCACCAACACTAGACAAACTGCAAATAATGACACCTAAAAGTAACTTAAAGTCAGAAAAATATAGCGACCAATTCCTAGAAGATGCGACTCCTGAAATCGACCCAAATGCCATGCCAGCATTGCGGGTTCAGGACTTGAGTTTCTCCTACGGAACTCACAAAGTGCTCGAAAATTTGTCGATGAATATCCCTCACCCGCAAGTGACGGCGATTATCGGCCCTTCAGGTTGTGGGAAATCAACGTTTCTTAAAGCTCTCAACCGCATCGGCGAATTGGAAGGAAAAGTTCAAATCAAAGGCAGGGTTGAGTTTTTTGGACAGGATATTTACAGTCCGAAAGTCAATATTAATAGTTTGCGCCGCCAAATGGGGATGGTGTTTCAAAGGCCGAATCCTTTTCCGCTGAGCATTTACGATAATATTGCTTATGGAGTCCGCATTTTTGGTCGCAAAAGCAAAGCAGAATTAGATGAAATTGTAGAATCGGCGCTAAAAAGTGCGGCGCTTTGGGATGAGGTGAAAGATAATTTGAAGAAGTCGGCGCAGGGGATTTCGGGGGGACAGCAGCAGCGGCTTTGTATTGCTCGCGCTTTGGCAGTAAAGCCAAAAATTTTGCTGATGGATGAGCCTTGTTCTGCTTTAGATCCGATTTCTACTATGAAGATTGAGGAGTTGTTTCAGACTCTGCGACAGCAGTTGACTGTGGTGATTGTAACACACAATATGCAGCAGGCGGCTCGGGTTTCTGATTATACGGCTTTCTTTAATACTGATGAAAGTCGCATCGGCCACATGGTGGAATTTGGGCCGACAAGTCGGATTTTTACTTCTGCAAGTGATTCGAGTACGAGGGATTATATTCAAGGTCGTTTCGGTTAATAAGTAGAAGGAAGAAGGAAGAAGGAAGAAGGAAGAAGGAAGAAGGAAGAATGTTTATACAGCAAGCTTTTTAGCCATCTGTATCTTACTTTTAACTAAGTGGATTTACTTGCTTACACCTTGAACCTCTTTCAGAACAGGTAAGATGCCTGTTCCACAACAGGCAAATATTTTTGTGGAGCAGGCATCTTGCCTGCTATAGTTATGGAAACCGCCAAGGTTCAACCGGACGTTATATCGTTTCCGGTTGCATCGGAATGATTTAACCGCAGAGAACACAGAGGGAGACTAGAGAGATATGAATAATTCCGATGAAGAGCGGAATTAATATTATTAATTGCTGAAACTATTGCGGGAAATTGCAATTTTCTTCTTCCTTCTTCCTTCTTCCTTCAACATCTGGCTATATGTCTTCACCATTGCTAAAGCGAGAATTGGGTGTTTTTGGCGCAACTCTGATGGGACTCGGCTCAATCGTGGGTACTGGGGTATTTGTGAGTATCGGGATTGCGGCCCAAATTGCGGGGCAGGGAGTGATTCTTGCTGTGGCTATTGCGGCTTTAGTTGCTGTCTGCAATGGACTTAACAGCGCTCAGTTGGCCGCGAGTCACCCTGTTAGTGGCGGTACTTATGAATATGGTTATAAATATCTGAATCCTTGGCTGGGTTTTACTGCCGGCTGGATGTTTTTGTTGGCTAAAACGGCTTCGGCTGCTACTGCTGCTTTGGGTTTTGCGGGGTATTTTTTAAATGCAGTTGGTGTTGCCGATCGCACTTACCTAATCCTAACAGCATTAATCGCCCTCGCCGTCCTAACTTTAATTGTCTTGACCGGAATCAGGCGATCGAATATTGCCAATACAGCCACAGTCTCAGTTACACTCTTATCTCTGGCTGTCTTTATCGCTGCGGGTTTGCCAGAGGTAAGGTGGGAAAAAATGTCCGCGCTAGAGAATGATAGCTCGATCAGCTCCATCCTCCACGCCACCGCCCTAATGTTTGTCGCCTACACCGGTTACGGCCGCATCGCCACAATGAGCGAAGAAGTGCGGGAACCTAGGAAAACCATTCCCAAAGCCATAATTTTTACTTTGGTGCTGACAATGCTGCTTTACGTGGCGGTAGCAATAGTTGTCGCAGGTGCGGGAGGAGCAGATAAATTGTCCTTGCAAACAGGCGCTGCGGCTGCACCCTTGGAAGTCATCGCCCGCAGTTTTCCAATTCCCGGAGTTTCGCAACTGCTAGCCGTCGGCGCAATTACCGCCATGCTGGGAGTCTTGCTGAACTTAATTTTAGGGCTGTCGCGCGTCTGGCTGGCGATGGGGCGGCGCTTGGATGTGCCGAGAGTCTTGGCGCGGCTGAATCCTGCGGGGACAACGCCCTATGTGGCTGTGATATTTGTCGAAATTACGATCGCACTTTTAATTTTAGTCGGCGATGTCAAAACCACTTGGTCATTCAGCGCCTTTAGCGTTTTGATTTATTACGCCATCACCAACCTCGCAGCGCTGCAACTTTCCCCCGCCCAAAGGCTTTACCCGCAGTGGCTGGCTTGGGTTGGATTGGCTGCGTGTCTGTTTCTGGCTTTCTGGGTGGAGAGGCAAATTTGGCTGACTGGGTTGGCGTTAATTGCTGCCGGTTGGATTTGGCGGGCGATCGTCCGGCGACCGACAAGAAACTAACATTATGATAGATTGAGACACCATCCCGCATTGTAGAGGGCCATGCCCGATCGAACTTCCTTCCTAGCCACTCAAGAATCAGTCGCATTCAGCGCCATCAGTCGCTATATCGCTCAAACACTAATTGCCATTCAGGAAAAGCATCCCGAATGGATAGCTGAAAAATACAGGAAAACCCCCTGGGCCAAACCTGATTTTCAGTCCGTTTTGATTGAAAAATTGACCAAAAGTTTCAAAGTAGCCAGCGATACAAATTCCCTGCTGCTGACTGCGAAAAAATATCTCCAAATTCTGCTGATTCCAGAATTCATTAATTCATCTCAATTCAGCAAATTATTTGCCAAAATTCAGCAGCTAGCCGAATCCCAAATAGCACCAGCTAAATCACCAAACTCAGATTCCCCAAAACCTCCAACTCCCACCGCCTATCAAACAAATTCGCTTCCTATCGGCATTGCCATCTTGCTGCTAGATGTCGAAAACTTGCAACTCACCATCGAAACCGAAAAATTTCTAGAAGGAATTTGCCACTATCCCATCCAAATCAAAGTAGCCTTTGCCAACTGGCGCAGCATGGGCAAAAAAGATGCCGAATTTCACCAGCGCGGCTATCAACTGATTCACGTGCCCCCCGGCAAAGACAGCGCCGACTTAAAAATGGCAACAGTAGGCGCATCAATTTTCGTACATTATCCCACAGCCAAAGAGATTTTTGTCTGTTCGTCCGATCGCGCCCTCACCCACCTCAGCAACACACTGCAAGCCCACGGACTAACCGTATTTCAAGTCCGCAAGCAAACAGATAAAATCATAGTTTTAAACAGCAAAACCGGACAAGTGGAAACCCATTCTCTCGTAATCATACCGGAAATTACACCCGTAGAACAATTAGTTATTCAGCTAAAAGAATTAATCAAAAAAGAGCAACAACGCACTTCAGCTCAGTGGATAAAACTTTCTACAATTTCAGCTTTGTTTAGACAAAATCATGGTTTAGTCCTCAATGAAGTTGTTGCCCATCATTTACTCGGCAGTAAAACCAAGGATATTTTTCTCAAATATCCAACCGATTTTGTCGTCCACAAACCCTCAGAAATTTCTCAAACTTATGTCACTCTTTTTGAAGTCAAATTGTCACCCCCACCCCCAATACTCAATAAAGAAAATCTCAATCACAACGAAGAACCACCAGCCAGATTGACAGATATTAATTCCTTGGAAGACTTAGAAAAAGCTCTGGTCAAAATAGTTAGCGACTTGACCGACAACTCTCCTCACAATTCTGTATTCCTCTCCAATGTAGGCAGCGAATTTCACAAACAATACGGCAAACAAATTACCCAAATAATTAAAGAGTTTAATATCGGTAGAAAATTTCCTAAATTTTTACAATCCTGCACGTCTCTCCAGCTAAATAAAGCCGAAAAAGGCTGGCAAGTTTCCCTGAATTAATCAAACAGTAATAGACATCTTGCAAAAATAGCTAGGACGGGCAAGATGCCCATTCCAAATTTTTTTTTTTCTTGTGGAATGGGCATCTTGCCCATTCCAAAATTTGATTAAAAGGACTTTTGCAAGAGGTCTAATTAGGAAATGGATCATGGTAATCGGTAATCGGTGATAGGATGGCGATTACCTCACGAAAGTTGAGAACCGCTGTAATTCCCAATTCCCAATAGACAAGATTGCACTCGTTCCCAAATTATCTTGAAATTATCTGCGTTTATCTGCCTATAATCTGCGGTTTTCGTATTAATCAAATATTTATACAATCTTGTTTAATGACCAATGCCCTATTCCCCATGCCCTATGCCCCATGCCCCATGCCCCATAACTTGAGTTATCATACAATCGGGACGTAAAGAAATGTAAAGCGATATGCAGGACAAAGTTGTAGTTGTAGTGGGTGCGACAGGCGGCATCGGTTCAGCGGTAGCCCGCAAACTCGCTGATGCAGGTGCGACGCTAGTGCTCGCCGCCAGAGATAGCAGTAAATTAGACGCTTTAGCTAGCGAACTTTCGGCAACAGAGGTACTGTGCGTACCGACAGATATCACCCATTTGCAGCAAGTCGAGACGCTGATGCAGACAACTGTCGAACATTTCGGACAAATTGATGCCCTCGTAAACGCCGCTGGTGCCGGAATTCTCAAGCAGTGGAACAAGTTAGAACCCGCTGATTTAGATGCGATGCTTGACTTGAACTTGAAAGGCAGTTTTTACACATCTCAAGCAGCCGCAAATGTGATGAAAGACCGCAAATCCGGCCACATTTGCAATGTCATCGGGATTTTAGGCAAGCATTCGATGGCGATGGGAACCGCTTATTGTGCTTCAAAGTTTGGGGTAGTTGGTTTCAGCAAGTGCATGGCAGATGAGCTGCGTCGCTACGGCGTTAAATTTACACTATTCTATTTTGGTGGAGTCGATTCTCCGTTTTGGGATAATGTGAGTCTGAAGGTAGACCGCTCAAAAATGCTGAGTACCGAAACTGCTGCAAATGCAATTATGTTTGCTCTTGCTTCTGACCCGCAAGCTGTACCATTAGAAATTAATATTCAGCCCGAAAGTCATTTGTTCTTTTAGTAGTTTGTGGGGTGCTCTTCGGCGCACCGATTGAGTCTCTACTAAGTAGCACGTCAACCATTTTTTGCGCCCAGGACTGTTGCCGAAGGCCTCACCACCAAATTCAAGTCATCCCAGACACCGCGTTTCTTTTAAGTGCCGATGTATTTCTACCTTCAGAGGGAGCTAAGATATTCAATTTTTGGGTTATTATTAAGCGATTACACGAAAAACTAATGAAAAATCTCCATTCCTCAGTCTCTCCCTTGCAGTTGAGTCCTGAAAATCAGCCGATTTTCCATTTTTCACTTTCCATTTTCAACTATTGATTATGGAATTCGATCGCATTCTGTTTTACGTTGAAAATGCTAAAGTATCCCGCGACTGGTTTGTCAGCCACTTAGGCTTTCAATCAATAGCAGGTTCTTCCAACAGCCACACTCGCACTGAAGCTGTCAGCAGCGGCAATGTCTGTTTTGTTTTATCTTCGCCCCTGACACCCGCTAGTCCCGCTGCTAGTTGGTTGAAGTTTCATCCTCCCGGCATTGCCGATGTCGGCTTTCGGGTAAAAAATATCGAATTAGCAGTAGCTAGAGCGCAGGTGGCAGGCGCTCAAATTCTGGAACCGATTCAAAAAGACATCACAGCAACGGGCCGTTTTAAGCGGGCAAAAATCTCTGGTTGGGGAGATTTAAGTCATACGCTAGTTGAGCGAATTGGAGAAAATTTAGTGCTAGCTTCTGGTAAGCTGCCGCTGTTTACTTCGATCGATCATGTAGTGTTAAATGTTGAAGTGGGCGATTTGTCAAGTGCTGTTAGTTGGTATCAAAAAATATTAGGTTTTGATCCTCAGCAAAATTTTGACATTCAGACTGAGAAGTCGGCTTTACGCAGTCAAGTTATGGTGCACGCTGAAGGTGGGGTGCAATTCCCGATTAATGAACCGGCATCGGCTAATTCTCAAATTCAAGAGTTTTTGAGTGCAAATCGAGGGCCGGGAATTCAGCACATGGCTTTGCAAACTGCTGATATTGTAGGTGTTGTTACCGATTTGCGATCGCGCGGTTTGCCTTTTCTGCCAGTTCCTTCAACATATTACTCCGAATTGCAACAGCGGCAAAACTATTTGCCCGCAGATTGGCAAGCAATCGCAGCTTCTGAAGTTTTGGCAGATTGGCAAGAAGATACTCCCGCTGCGATGCTGCTGCAAATCTTTACCCAGCCAATTTTTGCAGAACCGACTTTCTTTGTCGAGATTATTGAACGCCGAGTTAGTTTAGTTAATGGTAAACAGGTGCAAGCTGGAGGTTTTGGGGCTGGGAATTTTCGGGCTTTGTTTGAGGCAATTGAACGGGAACAAATGAAGAGGGGAAGTTTGATCGATGATTGATAAAACTTCCAATTTTGAGCTTAAGCAGGCGTGTTTATCAGCACTGTGATATCCATCCACCCGTAAGCAATTTCCTTGAGTATAACTCCGGCTCTGCTTGTCTGTTCTTCGTCCACTTTTTCACCTCCCAAAAATTCATAAAACTTCCAGGCGGAATTGTCTCCCAGTACCCAAACCAGCATCGAATTCAAATTTAATTCTGCCAATTTTGTGGCAACTTTTCTCACAAGTTGCTGTCCGATTCCCTGACGCTGATATTCCTCCAATATATAGATGGCAAATAATTCTCCTTGATAAGCATATTTGCCAGTACGCTCGCAACCGCCCGCAGCAAAACCCACAATTTGTCCTGATCTATTCTCAGCAACGCAGACAAAATCCCCAGTATTTTTGACGTTTGCCAGGATTTCTTGCCAATTGCTTTCTCGTTTTTGATATGACAGTTGCGCGAGGTAATCTGGCGGTACAATTTTTCGGTAAGCTGTCCGCCAAGTGTCTAAATTAACCCGTGCAATGGCAGGTGCGTCAGCGATTTTAGCTTCTCTCACAATCATCAGAAAATACTCCTTTCCTGCTCTGAAATTCTCTTTTCGAGTCTAGGTAAACAAATATACGATCGCGCCCTTCTAGTTTAGCTTGATAGAGCGATCGATCTGCCTCCCCAATCAACCACTCCACAGATAGTTCAGCAGCGGGTACAGCAGTAACTAGACCCATACTCGCCGTCACGGACTCACTTACCTTTGAAGCTTCGTGGGGAATTGCCATAGCATTCAAATCCCTGCGAATTAATTCAGCTACCCGCAGCGTTCCCCTGGCATCAGTCCCGGACAAAATTACCGCAAATTCTTCGCCACCGTAGCGGGCTGCTAAATCGCCTCCCCGGTGAGCATTTTTGTCTAAAATTTCAGCCACTTTTTTGAGACATTCGTCGCCTTTTTGATGCCCGTAGCGATCGTTGTAAAGTTTAAAAAAATCGATATCTAGTAAAATCAAAGATACTGGTTCTTTCTCTATACCCATCCGCTGCCATTCCGATTGCAATTTTTTGTCAAAACAACGACGGTTAGCAATCTGAGTCAAACCGTCCACAGATGCCAGTCTGTGCAATTCCTGGTTAGCAGCTTCTAACTCTAATTTTGTCTGTTCTAAAGCTAAATTTTGCTGAGCTAATTTTTCACTTTGCTGTTTTTCCTGTTCGTACAAAAACCGGATGGAAGCTTCAGCTTCTTGCAATTCTTTCTCCGCATATTTGCGCTTGACAAACTGCCCTAATTGAGAACCCACCGCGGCCATCATCTGAAGCAAGTCTTCATCCGACGGCTGTTTTTCCCGGCAGAAAAAAGTCATTACCCCCACAACTTGACCGCTAGCGCGAATTGGGAAACCGAAGGCCGATCGCAATCCTGCTTTAGCTGCTAAGTGCGATCGCATAAAATTGCGATCTTTAAGCAGATCCGTAATCCACTGCGGATAACCGGTGTTCCAAACTATTCCCGGCAAACCCGCACCAGGCTCTAGAGTAATCTGCTGGCAATTTTCCACAAACTCTCCTACTTCACTCCCCCTGCGCCAAACTCCCACTCGCAGCAAAATAGGGATATCTTCAACGTTACTATCTGGTGCAGCAAACAAAAATGGTACTTGCTCGTGCGTATTTTCCGCATCAGACTTAGTATGTTTTTCATCCACAGGCGTCCAAAGTTCGCCGATATCCCACCCCAAACTTTCACAAATAGCTTGCATAATTTTCGGAGTGGCGCTCTCTAAAGAACCAGATTCTGACATGATGCGAGCTACCGCATACTGTGCTGCTTGACGCTTTTTTGTCCGCTGTTCCTCGGTGATATCCCTGCCCACATAGACAAAATCTTGTATGGTGGTTTTGTTGTCTGAGTGCTGGCTTTCTATGCTGGTCTCGATCGTAGAGCAGGAAAATGCAACTGTCAGCTTTGAACCTTTTTTAGTTGTACAAGCTACTTTTACTTGATGCCAAGATTCATTTTTAAGTTCAGGAAGTAGCTGGCTAACTTGACGCAATAATTCCTCGTCAGCCGTAATCATCGAGATGGGTTTACCGATTAATTCTGATTGGGTATATCCAAATAATAATTCGGTGGATTTATTCACTTTTTTGATTTTTCCCGCTTCCGTTGTCACCAATAAAATATCATTGATAGAGTTAACAATTTTGTCAATATAATCGCGAGCGCTCACCAAGGAATTAACTTTAATACTGTTTTCGTTTGCTGCCTGAACCATACTTTGCTGAAGCGCAGCAGTGTCTGTTACGTCTTCGCATAAAACAATCAATCTCTCAGGTTTCAGGTGATTTTTCTGAGCAAACAAATATAAATCTAGATACAAATAAGAGCCATTAGTTAAAATTTTTGTTACTGATTTTAATTGAAAAATTGGCTGTCGTTGTTCAAGAATATCGTCTAGCACTTCTTCGATTCCGATCAGTTCGGGAAAACTATCGCGCAAATCTTTTCCTTTTTCGACCCCATCAGGAATGTCGGCCAACTCTTGCACGTTTAAGGATGTTTCTAGAATTTTAAGTTGTCGATCAACTGTGAGGTATTCAATGCGACGCAAGGACAACAGTTTGTCAAGCAGATTATTAATATTTTGGGAACTAATCTGTAAACTTAATTTTGGGAGCCTTTCGCTATTGTAGATCATCACACTTAATGGTTGGGAGATAAAGTTAGTTGTTGTTTGGCTGCTATTTCTCAGGAAAGTTTTGATATTGGTGGATGCCAGTAACTATTCGGGCTGGCTAATTGATCGACACAATAAATTTTGGATTCTCCAAGCAGTTTTTTTGTATTTTAGAAATGTAACAATATTAATTAAACCCACTTTTTTTGTGAGCAAGCTTAGTAAAAATCAGCCTCGATTGAGGTTTTGATTTATTAACAATACGTAGCGGTTAGCCGTATTTATGCAACATATCTTAAATTGTAGATTCCCTGATATTTGTTACAACCGCTACAGTTGGTGATTGGCACAGTTGAATTAAACTGTTGCCTTTAATTAGCAACATTCCTATAGACCTTACCTCCCCTGGGTATTTGTGTCAATTTTTGTAAAGGAGCTGTGACCTTGAAGTGATATAATCTGTAACAATTTGTATAAAATCTTAAAAATATTCTGCTCAATGCTGAGACTTATTACCGACTTTGATGGCCCGATCATGGATGTGTCCGATCGCTATTACCGAGTTTATCAGCAGTGTCTGGCCGAGACTCAGCGTGAGGGCCAAGCAGTGCACGAACTCCCGAAAGCCGAGTTTTGGAACATGAAGCGGGCGCGGGTTCCCGAAAGCGAAATCGGCATCCTCTCAGGATTAGATGCAGCCCAAGCCGTCGAATTTGCCCAGAAACGCCGTCAAACTGTCCACACGTTGCCGTTCCTGATGTACGATCGACCAGTTCCCAGCGCCGTGGAAACGCTCGAAAAGGTGCAGCGCGCTGGAGTAGACTTAGCGGTGATGACCATGCGCCGCGTCAGGGAACTAGACGAAGCTTTTAACCGCTGCAATTTAGGGCATTTTTTCCCAGAAAACCGCCGCTATTGCCTCCCTAATGATTACGTCAAAACTGGGGATGTTAAAGATAAGCCGCTGCTGATGGCAAGAGCTTTGGCTGAACTGCCGCCGGCTTCTGATCTCTGGATGGTGGGGGATACTGAGGCGGATATCATCGCGGCAAAAACCCACGGTGTCAAGGTAATTGGTGTGTTGTGCGGAATTCGCGATCGCACTCAACTAGAAATGTACCAACCGGATTTAATTGCTAATAATTTGAGTGAAGCAGTTGAGATTATTTTAGATAGTCATTAGTCAGTTGTCAGTTGTCAGTTGTCAACAGTCATCAATCATTAGTAAACAGTCATTAGTTATTGGTAATTGTTAATTGTTAATTGGTAATTGGTAATTGGTAATTGGTAATTGGTAATTGGTAATTGGTAATTGGTAACAATCAACTAACTACTAACACCTGAAAACTACGAACCAACCAATAACAATTAATCAATAACAATAATTAACCACTGCCAACTGTCAACTGTCAACTGTCAACTGACAACTGACAACTGACTATCGCAGAAAACCGCTGACCAGCCACAGAATTAAAAACGTAAACAAAGCAATAAGTTTCTCTGTTGAGATAAATGCCGTACTGAGCAAAGGGCCCAAAAGGCCTCCCAGCACCAAGCCTATAACCAAGCCAGCCACAGTTAGTAGCACAGCCCGACCAAATTTTTGTTCCTTGCGATTAACAAAATAAAGACAAGAGCCGACCCCAAGAACCAGAGTCAACTGTAGTAAAGAATCATTAGCCGCCGGATAAATACTTAGTCCGCCCAACCCCGCATAAACTCCAGCCGGCCACAAAATATCCGATCGACTAGGAGTATCGATTAGCCGCTGCAACCAAGCTGGGCTGCCCGACGGAGCAGACGGAGTAAAGCTGGCGGGTGGGGGAGTCAAACGCTCAGGAAAGCGGATGCGTTCGGGCACTTTAATTTTCCCTTCTTGTCGCTGACGGAGGCGATCCATGAGGATCGCGTCGTAAGCAATTTCGATCGATTCCAAACGTTTCTTGTCGCCGCTGTGCTGCTCGGCTAGACGGGTGCGGGCCTCTTGCACTTCATCAAAGGAAGCATCTTCATCGACTTCAAGCAGTTGATAGGGAGTTTGCTCACTCATAAAACTTTTGGGTATGCGGAAAACTCAGCGTCTTTAAACCTGAGAGGGCTGCAACGAAACGAGGCTAGAAGGTAGAAGGCATTCGGCATTCCGAAATAAAAATTTGTCAATCCAAAGATTTTTATTTAGATTGTTATTTTTAGAACAGGCTATCTAAAATTTTACCTTGTGCCGAATGCCTTTAGCGGGAACTTGTGTTAGAGTCGCTGACAATTCCCGACCACTGGATTTTTTTTAGTCGATCGCGGCGGTAGGAAAAAAAGCGAGCCGAGTCAGAATAAGTACAGAAAGGAGCGATCGCCACTTGAGAAGAATTAATTCCCAACTGCTGCAATTGCAGAGCATTGCAGAGACGAACATCCAACCGTACTTTTCCCGGTTCTGGATCGGTCAACACAGGCGATTCGGGTAGTTGGTGTAAAAAATCCAGAATGCCGTCGGCTGTTGCACTAACAGCACTCTTAGGAGCAATCGTGGCTCCCAATTGGGCTGCCACTTCCACAGATACCTGGTAAACCTCTCCAGCGATCGCCGGCCCCAGAGCAATCTTCAGATTTTCTAGTTGACTGCCGACGGCCAAAAGTTGAGCGATCGCCTCTGGTAATATCTTAGCAGCAGTGCCGCGCCAACCAGCGTGAACGGCGGCAGCGAGTCCCGTGCCGCTGTCAGCAATCAGCACCGGTACGCAGTCAGCCGAGCAAACCCACACCGCCTCAAAATCTCGCGAAGCTACCAAACCATCAGCCTCAGCATAGGTTGGGGTAGCATTTTCTGCGTCTAGAGCCACAACCGGGGGTAATTGATCTGTTTGGAGTACCACATTGCCATGTACCTGTTGGAGACGGTAAACCGGAGAGCCTGGTGCGAGAACTTCCGTGAGTTCGATCGGGCCGCGCGGCGAGAAATCACGAGTAAAAAAGCCGTGAGACCACCGATCGAGCAAGCTGCAAGTCAGATAGGGCAAGCCTTCGGCACTCTGCTGCCACTGCCAACTGATACCGTCAGGTTGTCCGGTACATTCAGAGTCAGGAAAATTTGTCAAGCGATCGCCAGCTACACTCATGAAACTTATCCTTCCCCAAGCACATCAATTAGCTTGTATTCTAAACAATCAACAATTTTGGCGACTAATGTTTAAATGGGCGATCGGCTTAAATCAAAAAATCGGGATGACTCGGCGGCCATTCATGTCAATTTAAGGTCAAATGTACTCAGAGAATGCTGTTTACCGTCTCTTGCCAGATCTGCCTGACAGGTGTAGATTTTGTCCTGGCAAAACCGAGCAAACCTAGACAGTACAAAGATTTTAGACTTTTAGCCCTGAAAATTTCAAACTTTTATGGGATCAGACTTTTACCAAAAAACCGAGATCTGGCAAGAGACGGTAAACGAGATTTTTCAATGGTTTCAGGCTTAAGTTGACACTAATGATGATCGGCGGCTAACTGCGCCGAAATTTTGGATAACCGAGAAATATAGGCAACTAATGCACACACGCGAACGCCAAAGCGTTATTATCATTGTGGCCGTCACAGACGAGTTGGCAGTAAAATCGGGATCAAAAAAACCAGGGCATCGATCGCGAATCGACACAGTGGCATTCTGTACTTGTTCTACTCGCGAAAAAAAAATTGCCTCAAGCCCGGTAAAATCAATTAGGTCTGTATTAAATAAAAGGATTGCAATAGATTCGATCCTGACCTTGATCTCCTTGCGCCCCCCTGTAGAGTTGGGAAAAAAAAATCGTGAAACCAGTTCCAGACAAGCAAATAACAGCCAATTTGAACACCAAACAGCAAAAAAAGAACCCTACAAGCGCCCGGACTCGATCGCGCCTTTTGTCCGAACGCTCACTGCTGGTGGGACTAGGTTGCCTTGCCAGTCTGGGACTGCTCAGCAAAGGCATAGTTTGGGCCCAAAGCGAAACTCCACCAGCAGAACAAGCCCTCCCCGGCGCAGCAGAACTTCAGCCACTATTTGAAGCACCTCTGGCGCCCCCGGAACCCTCAGCCCAAGAACAGCGAGAACCAGATCCTGAACCCCAGGCAGAAGTTCCAGCCCGATCGCCAGATTACGTCACCGAACAACCTCCGGCCCAATTTTACCTACCGGAGCCCGCGCTGATTCCCCTACCAGAAGCGACGGCCCAAGAACCTCCTTTTGAAGCGCCAGTTAACCCAGAAGCACGCGCTGCCGACCAAACCGACTACAGCGTTGGCGCTGAAAGTGGCTACGAAGCGCCGACAACCATCAAGTTTGCAGAACGATCGACCGGCTGCCAAGGAGTTGGCGGTGGGTGCGGGCCTGCTGCTGTTTCCGAACCCGTGACAGCAGAAGCACCCCCTCCCAGCTACAGCCCAGAAACTCCGATCGCTGGAGAACCCAGCTACAGCCCGCAAACTCCCCGCGCAGGTGGCGCTTATATTGCAACCCCACCTCCTCGAAATCTGCCACAAAGCCTTCCCGGAACTGTTCCGAACCTTCCGGGCAATATTCGGGGAACTGTCGCCGGAAACAATAGCGGAAATCCTGTCGGTAAAGTAGGTCAAGCCGTTGAATACATAGGCAACAAGCTTTGGGGGCAGGAAAACCAGTCGGAATCTGCTTACACACCTCCGCGCTACTCGGCAGACAACGGATACCCCGCCAACCCCGGATACTCCGTTAACACGGCAGCCTACGCCGCTGCCCCCCCCGAACCCAGCATGGGACTCGGCCCGGTGCAAGTCGGTGCGATTAGTGTCAGCAGCAGCAGCAATACAGGTTTTGCTTACTACAATCTCACCCCGCGTCCTTTAGGTAAACCCGGAAATGGCAACACTAGCCTGATGTTTCCCCTATCGATTGCTGCGGAAATTACTTCGCCCTTTGGGTGGCGGACTCATCCAGTTAGTGGCTACGGTAGGTTTCACACCGGCACAGACTTGGGTGCCGAGATGGGAACGCCCGTACTCGCAGCTTATGCCGGTCAAGTGGCGATCGCCGATTGGTTAGGTGGCTACGGTTTAACAGTGGTTCTCAACCACAAAAAAGAGTCTCAGGAAACGCTCTACGGACACCTTTCGGAACTGTTTGTCAAGCCCGGAGAGTTTGTGAAACAGGGAGAAACTATCGGCCGCGTCGGTAGCACAGGAATGTCTACAGGGCCTCACCTCCACTTCGAGATTCGGCAAATGACCGATCAGGGTTGGGTGGCGATCGACCCCGGTGCTCAGCTAGAATTCGCTGTGGCAAGAATGATCGGCACATTGGAAACCGCCAAAATACCCCAAATGCCGAAATTCGTGGAAACACAAAGCGCTAAGGGACTCAAGGATTTGGAAAACGATATGCCCCAGCTTCCACCTCTGCCCCTGGGAATGGACATCGAAGTTCACAACCTCCAGCCGCCATTCCCGGAACTCTTAATAGCTGAAACTTCTGCGCCGAAGGATAAGGAAGCCTCCAAACCCAAAATTCAGAAGCAAGCTAGCAGGTAAAAATTGGGAATTGGCTAGATGAATTTTTTTTAGGGGGCGGGTTATTCGCCCACCCCGCAAGAAAATTTATGTTTTTTGGAACGGACTCGCGAGCCGACAAAAATTGGTAATTTGCAGCGTATGCTAATAGCGCAGTATTTGTGGGAATTAATTTTATTTCTGATTATTGTAGTCGGCCCGATTCCCCTAAGCTTATCTCTGGCCTTCGAGAATCAGAAGGAAAACAATAACTATTCATTTCCCCATTTTCTCCTCGTACTCCTGACGGGATGGAGTATTGCACAAGTTTGTATCGGTTTAATTTTAGGGAGTGTCGATCGCCTAAGTCTCGCTCAAGTCATTATAGCAGAAATGTTGATTTGTGCGATCGGCTCAATCCTGATTTCCGCCAAAAAAAGCCTAGATTTCGGCTCCTCGCGTTGGCAGATTCTCCAACTCAAGCAACCTCTCGGCAAATCCGAACTCCTGATTATCAGTGCCGCCGCTTTTGCAGGATTTGTGCTGTGGGAAACTCTCGCCACCAAGCCCACAACCAATTATGACTCATTGTGGTTTCATCTACCTGCGATCGCCCGATGGTATCAAACCCATTCACTTACATTATTAGATCCCGCTGGAAATTGGATTTTCGATCACGAACAAGCACGAATATATCCGTACAATTGGCACATTTTATCTGCTTTGTGTGTACTCCCATTCAGGGAAGACTTTCTCACAGCTTTTCCCAGCCTAATTGCCTGGGTACTTGAAGGAATTTCTGTCTATCTATTGAGCATAAAGTTTGGATCAAGCCGCATTAACGGCATGGCAGCAGCATCTTTAGTATTGACAGTACCGATGGTGCTCAACCAAGTTAATACCATTCACCCAGACTTACCGCTAGCTGCAATCTTTACAGTAGGTTTGTATCTAGGTTTATCCTATCATAGCAGCCGATCGCAATCCGAGTTATCCCTATTTTTGGCAACCGTAGGAATGCTAGCCGGAATTAAAATCACCGGATTAGTTTATACATTCTGCCTTTTAGGAGGATTAGGAATATTAGAAATTAAAAGATTCGCCGTTAATAAAAATTATACACTAACTAATTTTAGAATTCGCCACATCAAACCAGTCTTGCTGTGCGGCATACTTTGCTGCTTGTTTTTAGGAGGTTTTTGGTATGCAAGAAACTTGCTGCATATCAATTATCCTGTTAGTGATTCCCGCGAGATTAACATTCCCTTACAGCCTGTTCCCTCTGTTCCCTTACCGTCTCCCGTACCGCCTCCAAAACCTCCCGTAGCATCCCCAAAACCGACCATAACGCCGTCTCCAAAACCTCCCGTACAGCAGCCAATACCTACCATACCTGCGCCCCCAGCTTCGCCACTTTTGAAGATTTGGCAAAGCACCTTAGCAGCTCAATTTAATCCCAGCAATATTTCCCACTGGCAAACACTCGGCTTGCAAATCCTCATTAGATTGCAACTGCCATTTCTGGCGATCGCACTTCAGGTATTAGCAGCACCTCTAGCCTTGATCAAACATAAAACTAGAATAATTAATCAAAATAATGTCATCTTAACCGTAGTTCTCGCCAGCACCGGAATTCTGTATCTTATTACACCTTACACCTCCGGGACGGCCGGAGAGTCGATCGGTCAACTCAGCCCTATACTAGGTTTTAATCTCAGATACGGCTTTCCCTTTTTAAGCTTACTAGGAATCGCAGCAGCAGCAACCGCAACTCTCTTGAAAACTCGCAAGCAAGTAATTGTAGCAATTGTTTTAATTAGCAGTATTTCCGGCATTGTTAGTAACACAATTTTTGACCTGATTAAAAATGCTTCTTTTACAGGAAACAGTATTGTTTGGGGAAGCGGATTGATCGATCAGTTTAAATCTAATATCGGGGAAGCCATCAATAATATAATAAAAATATTAGCTCCCAGTTTGCTATCTTTAGGAATATACCCATTAATTTATCTTGGATTCCTGCTGCTGGGTTGGATTATATTTAAGCAGAATCCCAGTTTAATCTGGTTAAAAAATCTACTCGCCAGCCTGAAAAAGTCGAGTTACATAATAATAATTTGCGCCTGTATAGCATTAATGGTAAGTGCTGGTTGGGTAGCGAGGGAAAAGCGAGATGTTGCTCGCGCCGAATTGTATCGTGGCATTTACGAGTATATTGATAAAAATACAGTACCAAATGAAAAAATCGGCTTCTTTTTGAGTTCCCGCAGTTACCTGTTTTACGGGAGAAATTTGGACAGACAAGTTTTATATGTGCCGTTTAGAGCCGATCGACTTCCGGCATGGATTGACAACCTACACAAAAATAAAATTACGATGGTGGCATTCGGCCCCCTGACTGAGATGGACGAATACACCAAACTAGCTTTATCTTGGCTGACAAGTCCCGAAGGCCCGCTGGAACCAGTTTTCGGCAAAGATTTTAATACTGAGTCGGTATTATATCGCTTAAAAAAATAAAATAGCATTTCTCCCTTCGTAGGGTGTGCACTGCGCAGCGGTTGAATTTGTATCCCACCGAAGATCACCAGTGAACTAAGTTATTGTAGGGTGTGTCAGGGCTGAATTTGGCGATCGCCTACTCAATAATTTCCCCCCTCGATCGCACCCTACAAACTCAAGCCTTCCTTCTTCCTTCTTCCTTCTTCCTTCTTCCTTCTTCCTTCTTCCTTCTTCCTTCTTCCTTCTTCCTTCTTCCTTCTTCTATAATGAACCAAGCTAAAACTCTATTTTCAATTATAGTTCCGACTTACAATCGCCCGGACAAATTAGCGCAGTGTCTTCAGTCTTTTGTGGAACTAGAATATCCGCGCGATCGGTTTCAAGTGATTGTCGTCAATGATAGCACCGAAATATCTGTAGAAACTACAATTTACCCTTTTCAAAGTCAACTAAATCTCATACTTCTGACACAACCAAACTCCGGCCCCGCAACGGCGCGAAATACTGGGGCTTTTGCAGCAGAGGGCAAATTTGTAGTGTTTACAGATGATGACTGTACTGTGGCGGCAGATTGGCTGCAAAATCTGGAAAAGCGATTTGGGGAAACACCAGATTGCTTAATCGGAGGTCGAACTGTTAACGCACTGCCGGATAACATTTATTCTACTGCCAGCCAGCAACTGATCGATTACCTTTACAGTTATTATAATGCGATCGCCGATCGCGCGCAATTTTTCACTTCTAACAATTTTGCCCTTTCTGCTGAGGCTTTCCAACAAATCGGCGGGTTTGACACGACTTTTTCGCTAGCGGCTGGAGAAGACCGGGAATTTTGCTTTCGCTGGCTCAATTTGGGAGGCCGCGCGGTCTACGCTCCCGAAGTTATAGTCTATCACTCCCACGCACTAACTCTGGGCAAATTTTGGCGGCAACAATTCAATTACGGTAGAGGTGCTTTTTTGTTTGGGGAAATTGTCTCGAAACACGGGGCGAAGGGGAAAGGGCAACATCCGTCATTTTATCTAAATTTGCTAACTTATCCATTGTTTCACGGTTCGGGTATTCAAAGGCTATTAATTGCAGCTTTGTTTTTAGTTTCTCAAGCGGGAATTGCTGCGGGATTGTTTTGGGAGAAAAATGTTTTTGTTGAGGAATAGATTTTTATTAATGAACCGCAGAGAGCGCAGAGAACGCAGAGAGAAAAGCCGAGTTAGTAGTTGGTAGGTTGCGTCAGCTTTGAGCCGTTAATCATTGATAAAATAATTCGTGGCTGACGCACATTACAATTTCGCACGTACCTGAAAAATTACATAAATCCGTGTTCAGCTAAAAATTCAGGGGTAATTGTTCCCAAACTGTTGATTGCAGGGTTTTCTTCCCAGGGTTCGGGATGGGATTTTGAGCCACTGCGGAGAAATTTGGCTACGTATTTACCGAGAATATCTGCTTCTAAGTTGACTAAACTTCCTGGTTGCAAATAGCTGAGGTTTGTCTCGGAAAAACTGTGGGGAATTACGGCAATTTCAAACCAATTTCCGTCATCATCGCAATCTGCTACGGTTAAGCTGATGCCGTTGACGGCGATGCTGCCTTTGGACACAATGTAGGGCGAAATTTGACGTTGCCATGCTGCATTGGCTGTTGGTGGGGCTGTAAACCGCATCTCCCAAGAATTGGCGGTTTGGGTTGATGTTGCTAAAGTGCCGATCGCATCTACGTGTCCAGTTACAAAATGTCCGCCCAATTTGCTACCGGCGCGCAGGGAGGTTTCTAGGTTCACCCAAGCATCGGGGAATGAACCCAGAGTGCTGCGGCGCAGGGTTTCTGGGGAAGCGACGGCGACAAAACCCTTCGCGGGCAGAACTTCTACTACCGTCAAACAGATTCCATCGACGGCTACGCTATCGCCAATGGCTAAATCTTGTAAAATCTGGTAGGAGTTACTTGAGGTGCAGGAAATTTGGAAGTAGTCGTTGCCTAGCGACTTCAGCTTTCCGAGAGATTGAATTAGTCCTGTAAACATAGTTATTTTTTTGTAGTCGATCGCTTATTTACATCAAACCACAGACACAAAGCAGACGCAGGAGCTTTTACCGTCCCGCTGTCCCTGTATTTGTGTAGAGTCAATCTCAAATCTAAAATCTCAAATCTAAAATCGACTGATGCCGATCGGTTGTAGATTCAGGGGAAGATCGAGTCATACTGGATTTAGGTCATCTATTATGTCCAAGTTCTCTACCGCCTTGCAGTGTCTTAATTCTATGAGGCCGATCGAATGATTGAAATGAAAGTCGCTGGAATTGCCTTAGATGCAGCCACGCGCAGCCCTATTGTCCTATTGAGAGACTCTACCGAGCGACGCGCTTTGCCTATTTATATCGGTCAGGAGCAGGCAAAGGCTATTATTAGTGCGCTAGAAGGCCACAAGCCTCCTCGACCTTTAACTCACGATTTGATGGTCAATTTCCTAGAGGCCTGGAGCCTGACCTTGGAGCGAATAGTGATTCACTCGCTGCAAGATAACACGTTCTATGCCGTCCTAATCGTCCGTCAGGGTGAAGTAAAAAAAGAAATCGATGCCCGGCCCAGCGACGCGATCGCCCTGGCCATACGCACGAATAGCCCCATCTGGGTGATGGAAGAAGTCGTCGCCGATGCTTCCATACCGGTCGATCGAGATGCTGATGAGGCCGAACGCCGGGCTTTTCGCGAATTTATCTCAAACCTCCGCCCGGAGGATTTGATCAAGAGAAGCGGTTTCAGTCAGGGCGAAACTTCCTCGTAACATTTATGCGCTATCGACGGTTTGGCAAAACTAACTTGCACCTGTCTGTATTTTCCTTGGGAACCATGCGCTATTTGGCTTCTGAGGAAATTGCCTGCCAGACTGTACGGCAGGCCCTGTCTCTGGGAATCAATCACCTGGAAACGGCGGTGGGTTACGGTTGCAGCGAGGAATATCTCGGCGCGGCGTTCAAAGCTGGGTTGTCTGTCGATCGATCGCGCTTCCACGTCACTACAAAAATCCCCCCAACGGACGATGCTGCTGCAACTGAACGCTGCATTGATGAGTCCCTCAAACGTCTGAATCTAGACTATATCGACTGTCTGGCAATTCACGGTTTGAATACTTGGGAACATTTGGCGATCGTGCGATCGCCCACAGGCTGCATAAAATCTGTACAAAAAGCCCTCGCTGATGGCAGAATTCGGCACGTCGGTTTCTCGACTCACGGGCCTCTGGATCTGATTTTGGCTGCAATCAATACAGATTTGTTTGAATTTGTCAATCTGCATTATTACTATTTTTTTCAGCGCAACGCCCCGGCAATTGAACTCGCCAAGCACAAAGATATGGGCGTTTTCATCATTTCCCCGGCAGATAAAGGAGGGCAACTCTACACGCCCCCGGAAACTCTCGCACAATTGTGTTCGCCTTTCTCGCCTTTAGAGTTGAACTATCGGTTTTTACTGAGCGATACTAGAATTGGGACTCTCAGTGTGGGGGCGGCAAATCCGACAGAATTAGACGAACCTCTGAAATATTGCGATCGCGACTTTCCCCTCACCAATGCCGAAATCGCTCAGTTTGTGAGGCTAGAATCAGTTATTGCCGATCGTTTGAAAACCGACAAATGCAGCCAATGCTATGCCTGTTTACCTTGCCCGGAAAACATCAACATTCCTGAAGTATTGCGACTCCGCAATCTCGCCGTTGGGTGCGACATGACTGACTTTGGCAAATACCGCTATGCTATGTTTGAAAATGCCGGACACTGGTTTCCTGGCAGCAAAGGCAACCGCTGCACCGATTGTGGCGAATGTTTGCCCAGGTGTCCCGAAGAGTTGGACATCCCAACTTTGCTCAAAGATACTCATGAGCGACTGGGCGGCAAAGCGGGCAGGCGGTTATGGGATTGAAAAAAAGCTGAAGCAGGGAAAAGGGCGATCGAGCTGATCTAAGTGTTACAACAATTAAGTTAGACTTTTTCTAAGTGGATTTACGATCTAGTCGATCGCCAAACTACCTAGCTTTCCGACTGTCTGCGGCAGCATCCCGATTTTGTGAACAGCGTTTTTGAGGAGTGCTAGCAAAATTCTCGCTTGCCTATATATCTCTAACGAGCAAGATGCTCGCACTCCTGTAAAAGCTCTCATGGGGATGAGCCCAACAAACTTTAAATCCCACATTCCGCACTTCAAAATGTAATATGTAATTATTACACCTGTTTGGTAGTTTGGCAAACGCCAAAACAGAAAAAGCTAAGTATTTATACGCAAACAAAACAAATAAAACGTCAAATAACTCAGAATTTTCGTATTACTTGGCATACTACAAATTGACGTGCGGAATGTGGGTTAAATAGCTGCCGATAGCATATGTGAAAACAACTAAATAAAAAAATTTGCTTGAACAGCCAGAAACTCGATTCCTTGGAAAATACCCAGTCATTTATTGCTTTGTTTGGCCAGGCGAGAGCAAACAATTTTCTGATGAGTGATTAACTGAATTTAATCTAAAATGTAAAATCTAAAATTGATGGTTCCAGATTAATTTGTCGCCTGTCATCTAAAACCGATTCAGCATCTACTACTATGGCTCAAACTCAGTTAAACGATAACCAGCCAAATTGTCTGCAACCCACTCAAGTTGCGACTTCCGAAAGATTGAAACCAGCTTTCAGGCCGTGCATCTACAACTTATCTGTCACTAAAAACCAGCTAATTGGATTCCTGGCTTTACAAACAATCTTGCCAGTCGGATTAACGGGAGGAATACTTTGGCTAACATCGACTGTTGGCAACAATCAACTGCAAAATCAAGCTAAATCTGAACTGAGCCTGAGTGAAAGTAACTACAATCTTCAACTCGATCGCGCTGCATTCAGTTTGCAAAAATCCTCTGACAGCCAAACTATCGCCCAAATAGCCTCAGCTTACAACAGCGGCAATGAAATATCATATTTGCAAAAATCTGTCAAGCAAATTTTGGAAAATCAAGTCAAAACAGGGGAAATAGATAGTGCTGCCTTAGTTAGAAAAAACGGGCAGATTGTTGTTAGCGTCAACCCCAAGCAGAAGGAAAAAAGTTTTAACCTGCAAAAAATAGTTGATCGAGTATTTGCTGCCAAAAAGCCAATAACCGCCAGCGAAATAATTGCTAAATCTGAAGTTCAGAAACAATTGGGATCTTTGCCGCGCGCTGCGGGAGACGGTAGCGTCCTCGTCCGCTACACAGCAATTCCCGTAAAAGATCCAAAAACTCAGACAGTGATTGCTGCCTTAGTGTTAGGAAAAGTTCTCAGCCAAACGGCGGCAGTTGCTAGCAGCGAAACCGTCAATTTACAAGGCGGATATCGCGCTATCTACTCCGTGCCAACTGACGGCAAATTTGTATTGGCAAGTTCGCAAGCATTTACAAAAAATCAAGAGTTGCCAGACTTCCTAGCCGACCAATCTCTCCTGAAATCTGCACTCACCGCCGCAGGAAAACCAGTCGCCCAGCAAATACAAATAGGCAGTCAAACTTATACAGTGGCTGCTCAATCCCTGGACAATTTAGCCGGAAAACCTGGAGCAATTTTAGTTCGGGGAATGCCACAAACTGCGATCGCAACTTGGTGGGGCAACAATTGGCTGCTGTTGGCACTGTCTGCCGCCGCCCCCCTCACCTTGGCAGTTGCAGTCACCCGCCGGATTGCCAAACCAGCTAACTCAAATTTATCAACAGCAGACGGGAATTGGCCCTCTAATTCCAGCGCGGAACCGCCGCAGCGAACCCGGAAGTTTGGTCTAATTTATGAAAATTTAAATTTCGACGAATTCCCCGATTTATTCCCTAAAAAATCGAGTTTAGATGGTCAATTAGCCGTAGATTTTCGATATAATAAAAAATTGGCGGCCGCTCGCCCGATCGCAAATCCCCAGATCCCGCTCGTTTTCCAACCCCTAGAATTGCCCGCCAACTCCGTCTCAAACCATTCGCGGCCGGCAAATACAGAAGTAGAAAAAAGCGCGATCGCCTTAAACCAAGTCCAGGAAGCTTGGCAAGACTTAAATCGCCTCAACTGGGAATTGCAGCCAGAAATGCTCGATCGCCAAAACACTCAAAAAGCCCTGCGCAAGAGCGAAGCACTGCTGCAAGCGATTTTAGACAACTCAACAGCAGTAATTTACATCAAAGATGTTGAGGGAAAATACCTACTCACCAACCGCCATTTTGACAATTTGTTCGACATCGCAAAAGAGCAAATAACAGGGAAAACCGACGGCGATATTTTTCCCGAAGACTCTTCAGCAGCATTGCGAGAAAATGACCTGAAAGTTCTCGAATCCTCATCGCCTCTAACCCTCGAAGAAATCATCCCTCAAGACGACGGCCCGCACACTTATATTTCTCTGAAATTTCCCCTCTGCAACTCCAAAGGCAAAGCTTATGCAGTCGGTACAATTTCTACAGATGTGAGCGATCGCAAAAAAGCCGAACTCACCCTAGAAAAAGCTAAAGCAGAACTAGAAGTAGAAGTCGAACAGCGCACGCTATTCCTCAAACAAGCCAATGAACTCTTGCAGTTTGAACTGGCGGCTAGAGCCCGCGGCGCGATCACAGTCAGACAAATGACGGCTCAAGTAGCGCGACACGCCAGAACAGTTGACGGCATTCTCAGCGCTTCCCTTGATCTAATTTTTCTAGTAGATCGATCGGGAAAATACACCTATGTCAGCCGCACCGCCGCCCAAGCTGCCGGCATGAACCCCAGAGAAATGATTAGCAAAACCTGGCAGGAATTAGGTTGGCCACCAAAAATTATGCAGCGGGTTCATGAAGAGTGCGATCGCATATTTGCCACATCCGAGCCTGTGAAAGGCGAAGTAATAGTCCCCACCGCAGCCTGGGGAATTCGGGACTACGAGTACATTCTCAGCCCGTTGTGTGCCACAGACGGCAGCGTGGAAGCCGTGGTGGCAACGTTGCGGGATATCACCGATCGCAAAGACGCTGAGGAAGCGTGGCAGTTGGCCAAAGAAGCGGCAGAAGTCGCCAACCGCGCCAAGAGTGCTTTTCTAGCAAACATGAGCCACGAGTTGCGGACTCCCCTGAATGCGATTATCGGCTACAGCGATATGCTGGTGGAAGATGCCGAAGAGTTAGGTAACTTAGAGGTAGTCTCGGATTTAGACAAAATTCGCACTGCTGGGAAACACTTGCTGCGACTGATTGACGACATTCTGGACATTTCCAAAATTGAAGCTGACAAGATGGAGATTTATCTCGAAAGCTTCGATGTTGGCGGCTTAATCGAGGAGGTGGAAACAACTATCAAACCGTTAATGGATAAAAAGGCTAATACTTTGGAAGTATTGATTGCTGACAATATCGGCGCTATGCACGGCGATTTGATGAAAGTGCGGCAGGTAATGCTAAATTTGCTGAGCAATGCTGCTAAATTTTCTACTAATGGGGCGATCGTACTTACTGTCGAAAGAATTACCAGCGAAGAGTTAAAAAACAAATATCAACCGCGAGTTGTTCAAATGTTAATTTTGGATTCGGAATATTTAATTTTTCGAGTGACTGACACGGGCATCGGCATGACAAAAGAACAGCAAGAGCGACTGTTTCAACCTTTCACTCAAGCGGACAATTCAACTACTCGCAAGTACGGCGGTACTGGTTTGGGATTGACTATCAGCCAGCGTTTTTGTCAGATGATGGGCGGTGATATTGAAGTTAGCAGCGAGTTAGATTGTGGTTCTACTTTTACGGCTTTTCTGCCTGCTTCGTTGTTTAGGCGATCGGAATTTTAATGATTTTGTAGCAATAAAATATGATGAATAACCGCAAATTTCGCCCCAAAAATCAAGTTTCCCGCCGCAGAGATAGCATTTTGACAAAAAGTTTATTTTTGTTCCTAATTGCCAGTTCTACCTGCATCACAGCCTTGCTGTGGGGACAATCTGCGGCATTCTCCCAGCAGCCAGTCTGCCCGACTGGAGATGCTGCTAATTTCCCGTCGCCACCACTGTCGCAAACCGAACCAAGCGTGCCGAGTCTGTGGTTAGCAGAAAAACAGTTTGGTGGTAAATTGCTCGATCGCTGGTTTGTCGATCGCGATAACGCTTTGGTAATCATCATCGTCAACCGCCAACTGTGGAGTTTGCTAGACTATATCGAACGCTATCAGTTTGTCAACCGCTTCGGCACTGTGTCGAGCGAATACGGCTACAATCTGCGAGTTTGCAATCGTCAAGGGACGGCTTTGGCGATTTATTCGTGCAAGGGCGATCGGCTTAACTGTAAAATTGATTTAGAATCTCTGTCAAATCCCGGTCTCCGAGGCAAAATCAAAAGCTTTTAGTAGGGTGCGTCAGCAGCGATTTGTTTTCAGGATAATCGATAAATCAATAGCTGATGCACCGTGCATTTTAGCTAATAAATGCGGTTTATAATTCGTAGAAAAAAATGAAAACAACCCTTGAACTTCCTGCTGAATTAGAACCTTTCCGTCAAGAAATTGAAAGTTCAGAAAAGCCTGTTATCAAAATCACTTACGAACGCAAGGCGACTGATTTGTGGTCAAGCAAATTTGGCGGAGTGCCTTACTTGCCGAAAGGTTACGATTTTCCCAAAGATAGTGATGGAAAATATATGCACCTTTTGGCACAACTCAATTTTGAGGAAATTTTTGCCCAAGTGCCATATTTAGCCCCTTTTCCCAAACAAGGAATTTTGCAGTTTTACATTGGTGACACAGATTTGTATGGTACGGATTTAGATAATTTGGACAACCAAAAAGATTTTAAAATATTGTATTTCCCCGAAATAGACATAAATTATTGTCAAACATATTTTGCTTTTTTGTTGGATGTCAATGAGACATATTCAACTTTAAACAATCAAAGATTTAGTGCGGTGCAATTTTTTGAGAAAAATAATTGTCCGATTTATAATCCTTTTGCCGATTGTCTTTATGAACATTATTCACCTTTAAAGCACCAAGATGTGAATAATTATCAAGAATGTTTGGCTTTACAGTTTAAGTCTGACAATGAGTGGGTTTGCCCAGAAGACTATCAATTTAATAATTTTCTTGGAGAACAAAAGCTTAAACAATTCTTTGATGTAATGGATGCAGATGATGACAAATTAAATGATTGGTATTATGCTAATATATACGAAATTGACCATAAAATAGGGGGATACGGCTACTTTACGCAAACTGACCCTCGTGAGTATAGTACGCAATACAAAGACCATAAAGTTGTGCTATTACACATGATTAGTGATGATGAGATTTGTTGGGGTGATGATGGAGTAGGCAACTTTTTGATTCGCGCTGAGGACTTAGAAAAATTAGATTTTTCTCAGGTGATTTATAATTACGATTGTTATTAAAATTAAAATACTAACTCTTCAACCCGTGCTATTTTTTTATTGTTCTAAGGTACGTAGTTGCGCTTCAGCGCTCTTTGGAAGCATCTCATTTTTGCGAAAAGCATTTTTTCTTTGAATGCTGTCCCGATCGCCTATTGTACAATACGGGAGCGGGGACAGCATTATAAATGTAAAACTGCGATGCTCCCCGCTATTTCATAGATCAAAGAGCGCTTCAGCGCAACTACGTAACTCACTTTTAGCCTTTCACTACTTGCCGAATTTCTTGCCAGAGCGATCGATATTGTGCAATCCCCGCATCCCCGAAAGGCAGCAGAAAGTCGCTAGCAGCAAGAATCTTAGCCTCCGGTAACAACACAGAATTACTGCGCACATCTGCCGGCAAATCCTCCGGTTTCATGCCGACAATTATCGGGGAACTAGCCTTAGCCAGCAAAGACAATTGAGGAGCAATTTGAGGCTGCAAGCAAAAATTAATCCATTTTTCTGCTAAAGAAACTGGCTTTCCTGATGCGGGTTGTACCCACAAATCAGTCCAAAGCGCAGTTCCAGAAGCAGGAATTACTACAGCAATATCGCTTTGAGTTTGCAACAGTGGCAGCACATCGCCAGAGGAACCGACGGCTAACCAAGTATCGCCTAAAATCAAGGGTTGCAAGTAAGAATCGGAACTATAAAGTTTAGCTTGTTGGTGCAGGTTTGCCAGTTCTTTTTTGAGGTTTGGAACTTGATCTAATTGCTGCGTATTGTAAGATTTGCCGAGTTTTTTTAAGGTTAAACCGATAACTTCTCTTGCACTATCCGGTAGCGAAATTCGATCGCGCAATTCCACTCGCCACAAGTCACTCCAATCTGTCGGAGTCCACCCCAAAGTCTTAAATTTGTCGGTTCGATAGGCAATTACCGTACTTCCCCAGCGGTAAGGTGCAGCCCAAACTTGACCTTTAGCGTCTAATTGACCGTCATCGTTGCGTCTGACGAGTTTTTGCCATCTTTCGGGCAATTTTGACCAATTATTAATTGTAGCAGGATCGATCGGCTGAATCAATTTTTGCCGAATTGCCAAAGTCAGCCAATAATCTCCCAACATCACCAAGTCAGCTTGATTTTTGGCTGCGGGTGTCCGTTTCCACTTTTGCAACAAAGCGAATAATTCTTTTAATTGTGCTTCCTGCGTTACCTGCAAAACCGGAGACGGTTGTAAGTCGCGGCTAAATTTGCTTGCGAGTTGGGCTGGAATACCGTTTTTGAGCGATCGAATTTTGAGAGTGGGCTTCGACTCGCACCCTGCGGCCAATTGACTTAAAGTTAGGGTGGCTGCGCCCAATAGCAAAGACCTTCGTTTCACCTGTGAATCCGCTTTTCTAAATATTGACCGATGTTTTGTGTTCTGCGGCCCGGTAAATAATTCTTTGTCGAGTCCGGTATTTAGCGCCGATTGGTTTTATTTATTCCTCAAACACAAAGCTATTGTACTAGGTTCTGATGCGATCGGAGTCTGTTTTGCCCAAAGCACTGGTGGCGCGAGTCAATCTCACCGCACACTCCGCCCTCCAACTCTCAGAAACCGAGTTTTTTAACTCTGATTGAAGGTTGGAACGAAGTATGGGTTAAAAACCCCCGTTTCAGCGTCCCAGAAAATCTCAAATCTCAAATTCTCAAGCTGATTCTGTAAATCTACCATCAGGATTGGGAACACAACAATTACCTCAAAAATTAAATAATTTAGTGATAAATCCCAGTTATGTAAAGATTTATATTATATATAAAGATATAAATTACTATCCAGAGGATGATTCTATGGAAGCCCTACGCCAGCAAGTTACAGCATTGACCCAGCAAGTCGATGCTCTGTACAAACTCATAGAAAACCTCAATCAAAAGTTATTGGAGTCAGCCCAGGAGACGAAGCTGATTCAGCAGCAGAAAAACGATCGCCCTGGAACGCTAGGAAATGACAAAACCTCGTCATATCAAACCTATAGTCGTCTCGACGCGCTCCTCGAACACAAAGATATACTGTTAGATGACAGCTACTTCGACAAGAATTCTCAAAGCTTGGAAAAAGAGCTAAGTTCAGAGATTCAAATCCAGCGCCTTACCGCTCAGCTAACAGCAGCTTACAATCGAATTGCTGCCTTGGAAGAACAGTTGCTCTCCAAAAGAATTCACTCGCAACAGGTAGGCGGGTCTAATTAGATATTGCTGCTGGCGATTGGGCATTAATCCAGATATAACAATACAAGTTGCGTTGATTTATGCTCGTATACTTATCGCGGTTCTCAAAAAAGTGAGGAGAGCCTCATGCCCTATGCCCTATGCCCTATGCCCTATGCCCTATGCCCTATGCCC
>NZ_JAUBVX010000067.1:0-15436 GCF_036706065.1 Microcoleus sp. A2-C3
GACATGACATATCATGTGAATGACTACAATACTTTATTATCATATCAGCTACTCAACCAGAATGAAATAGCCCTGCATGTCCGTTCTGTCAAAGCCTGGGCTAAAAATGGGAAATACTCTTCGTCCAGACTCACAATTTTTTGAACTTAAACTCATCAAACTTCACCACTTCCGATTCCGGTTTCCGCGTATCAAAATAATAGCTGCTAACCGTACCGTTCCCTGTATCAAAAACACTAAAAGCCGTAATATCATTGCTCTCAATGTACGGCAATGGCAGCCCATCTTGGCCCAACAAAGGCGCCACAGTTGGCACCACAGGTTCCAATCCGTTCGGGTCTCCAATAGCGCTGTAATCCTCCCGATATCCCGGCGGCACAAATCGGCGCTTTCTCCCCGCAAACGCACCGTAACTGTTGCCCACATTAGAAGTCTCCAAAAAGTGCATTCCGCTGGAACTTACAAACCGATTCCACAAGTGCGAATGTCCGTACAAAACTAACTGCACCCCCGCCGTTTCTAGCAGTGGCGCCACATCCCGAATCAGATAATCTTGCTGTTTCGGATACTCGTAACGCACCATCTTAATCTCACCATCCGAAGTGCGATCAACTATTTGTACAGGGTCAGTATAAGCAGGTACAATATTGTCACCCAGAGAATGCGGCGGATGGTGAAACATCACAATTTTATATTTAGCCCGCTGAAATTCCGCACTATATAACTCTTGTTCGAGCCAAGAATATTGAGCACTACCTTTCATAATTGGCTCAAAAATATGCTGTCCGTATCCCCATTTTTCGGGACGATCAAAATCTTCGTCTCGTTCCCGATACCTGCCTCTAGCCCCCGGATCTAAATTCGGAGTCCGCCAGATATTCGCAGCATACAAAGTCACTAATCGTATGTCCCCAAAAGTCACGGCATAATAATTTTCGTCACTGGGTAAACTAAAAATTTCGTTGTAAGTATCGCTATTAAAACTATTGTTTTTCAACAAAACATCTTTGTCTTTCACCCCATATTTTTGAGTTAGGTATGGATATATTTTTTCCACAGCAGCGCGGGGGAAAGAGTCATTAAACTGGTCGTTGAGGGTGCTGCTAGTTGAAAACCTACCCATAATTTCATGGTCTCCAATCGCGGGAAATATAGGCGCGTTTTGGATCAGTTCGCCGCCTTTGTACAGGGTTTTGATGCCGTTTTTGTCGAGTTCGGAGAAGGCGCGGCCTTGCAAACCGGGGAAAAACGCGCGGCCTCGGTTGTCGTCGAACCATTCGGAAGCGCGATCGGGTATATTAATTAAATCACCTGCCATGAAAACCGCATCAACTTTGTCAATTGTTTCTGCAACTTTCTGGAGATTAGCGGCTGTCATCGGCATCAATTGATGGTCGGAAGTGAACAGAATTTTTAGACCAATTCCTGCTGCTGGTGTCGGAGAAAGGCTGAAAATTTTGCTACTAACAGATGCGCCGCCTTTAGTTTCGCTAGTCACTAGATAGGGAATGCGAACACCGGGTATTAAATTGGTAACTTCTGCTTCGTGTCGCCAGATGGGGCGAATAATAGGATTTGTGCCAGTTATGCCCTGTTTCATTTTATCGGAGATGTGCGAGTCTTTGTCTTCGCGAGTGCGGCTTAGCTTGGTAGTATTTGCAGTCGCAATTTTACTCAAATTTTCGCCGTAAGCAACAATATTGCGAGTTCCGTAAAATTCGGTGAACCAAACAACTCGCACTGAGTTAGTTGTTGGGAGTTGCAGAAACGGATCGGTTAAAAGTTGGGGTTGGTTGAGGAAAGATTGCAGAATCAAACCTAATAAGAGGATAATCAAAATCAAAACGGAAAAAAACCACAGGTTACGAGAAGAACCTTGGGAATTTTCTAATTGATCGGGCAATGGTGTTAACATAAGTTATTGCTCATTATTCTGTAGTCAGTAGTCAGTAGTCAGCAGTCATTAGTAAGTAGTCATGTGAAGCAAGAATAGCGATTACAAATTCTATATTTGGCAATCTCCCTGACAGGTTTGGACGTTTATTTATGTCAAACGTCAACCATTTTTTTACATTTTCTTATATCTCCATTTCTCTCCATTTTCTTTGTCAGTGCCCTCCGCGGTTCATCAAAACAGAATCTTTTTCAAAAATGATTGAGACTTGCGATATAACAGTCTTAATACCATTAAAGCATCCTCAATTTCAAATAGACATGACTCACCACCTTCTCAAGGCTAACTGCAAAACCGTACACTTAGGCGGTTTCTCTCCCAAGCTGGAACCTGCTTTAACTGTCGATTCGGGCGATCGCATCGATATCGAAACCTATTCAGGATATTATGTTGCTGACAAGGCCCCGCCGGAATTTCTTACCCCGGAATTTTTAGATATTTGTCAGAATTTACCTGACAACCGCAAAGTCGGCCCAGGCCCGCACTTGCTAACAGGCCCGATTTATGTTAATAAGGCAGAACCCGGAGACGTTTTAGAGATTCATATCGAGGAAGTTTACCCAAGTTTATCAGTAGGATTCAATGCAATTCGCGCCGGATGGGGAGTTTTACCTAAATATTTTCCTGATCCTAAATTGCGATTTATTCCGCTAGATTTAGAAGAAAAGATTGCGGAATTTCCCGCAGATAGTGGCGTTAAGATTCCCCTAAATCCATTCTTCGGAATTATCGGCGTTGCGGATTTTGAAATCAACCGTTCTTCTATTCCTCCACAACGCTACGGAGGTAATATGGATAATCAGGAATTGCAACCAGGAACGCGGTTATTTTTACCTATTGCGGTGCGTGGTGGTTTGCTGTCTATCGGTGATGGACATTCGGCACAAGGAGATGGTGAAGTTAATGGTACGGCGATTGAAACTTCGATGAATGGGACTATTAAAATCATCTTACGCAAGGATTTATTTTATATATTTCCGTTTGCTGAAACTCCTAGTCATATTGTGACTATGGGTTTTGGTCAAACATTAGATGATGCCTTTGATATGGCGGTAAAACAGACGGTTAATTGGCTACAAAAGTATGCAGGTTTTCAAGAAGAAGATGCCTATGTTTTCTGTTCCCTCGCCGTCAATTTTCGGATTACTCAGGCTGTGAATAATCCCCGCAAAGGAGTTCACGGAATGATACCTAAGTCGATTTTGCCGAATGTGCAAATTATGGATCGCTGGCGGTGATGTGCTATGATAACACTCGATCGCCAAAACAACCTCGATCGCGATCGCACAAATTCCACAATTTTGTCACAGCGGTGGGTCGATCGCGATCGCACCAGCGTTCAAAATTAAGCTTAAGATTGGGATAAGTTGCAAATTCTATCTAAATGGGCTCCATGAAAAACCAGACTGATGATACTGCAAAACAAGATTTAGTCGATCGGGCTTTTGGGAGTCCAAACATCCCAGATCCGACAGCGTGGGTGGATGAACATTATTTTCTGGCTAATTTCGCCAATACTCTGGCCCACCTCCAAGAACATTTATCTGATGACAGTTGCGAAATCGGCGAAAGTGCTGAGTCTGGCGAGGTGAGATTATCGATCGATGCTAAAATTAGAGATATATTGAGAGCTAATTTTAGCGATGACCGCTGGCATTATGTCGAAAGTTTATTCTGAGTTTGGTAAAATCCATCAGTATTTGTACGTTGATAAATTTTGAGCGTAAATTAAGCTGTTGCAGATTTAAATTCTCTATTTCAACCAATGATTGAAAATCATTAAATTGTCTGCCGTCTTCGTCTGGGACATTCCTTGACACGTTGTATTTTTTTATACTTCAGGTTGGTCGGAAATTACGATCGCCAGGAATTGCGATCGATCGCAAAAACTCGGCACTTTCCTCCGGCAAAGCAGTATTGATAAACATCCCGCTACCCAACTCAAACCCAGCCTGCTTCGTGACTCTGGGAATAATTGCGATATACCAGTGAAAGTATTTGGTTCCTTGTTCGGCAGTTGGAACCGATCGAATACTATAATTATAATCTGGATCGTTCAATCCGTAATAAAGCTGAGCGAGTACAGTTTTCAAAGTATCAGCAAGACCAATAATTTCCGCATCAGTAATATCATCAAACGAAGACGAATGTCGGCGCGGAAAAATCCAAATATGAAAGGGCGAAAGTGCAGCAAAAGGGATACAAGCGACAAAATCTTTGCTTTCAAAAATTACTCTTTCACCCGTCGCTAACTCATCTTCCAAAGTCCGGCAAAACAAACATTCTCCCGTGTCGTCAAAATATCTAATAGCTTCGTCGATCCGCCTGCGAAATTGGTTAGGCACAACGGGCGTAGCTGCTATTTGCGAGTGAGGATGTTCGATAGAAGTTCCGGCACTTGGGCCGTGATTTTTGAAGATCACAATTGTTTCAATGTAAGGATATTTTCTAATTTCTAAATAGCGCTGGCGGTATACTAAAAGTATGTTGGCAACTTCTTCAACGGTCAACAAAGCAGTCGTCAAATCATGTCGCGGGTGTTCGACAATTACTTCGTGAACGCCGATTCCCGACATTGTGCGGTAAATTCCTGATGATATTCTGAGCCGTTCTGCTGTCGGGGAGAGGGCGGGATATTTGTTAGTCATTGCCCTGACTTTCCAGCCAGTCCCTTCATCACTCAAACGGTAAGTTTCTAAGGTTCCGTCTTCTTCATTTCCCACGCAAAACGGGCAATCGGCACGGTATGGCGGTACTGCTACCATCAACTTTTTTTTGTTGGCAAATTCGTCCGGTCTTTTCGCCCGTTCGGTGGCGATGATTACCCAATCTCTGGTAATTAGATTTTGTCTAAGTTCAGACATTTTATTACTTTGATTTTCACGGCTTAATTATTTTTAATTCTAGATAAAACTTGGCGTTCTGTCAGTGCCTGCTTGCGAATATTTAATAAATCTTGACATTGACGTGCGAAGGTATTAAATAGATGGTGATGAATAAAGTTAACTAGAACAATAGTGAATTGCCAACAATTCTGATAAAATAGATTCATCGCAACAGCTAGGAACTAATCTATGGTTCTCCAACTTAATCCCGCGAAACAAGAGCCAGTTGTTACCTGGGAAAAACTGCCATCAGACTTTATCTTACCGGAATATTCGGCGGAAAATATTCAACAGCCACCGCTGGCGGCCGCGCTGACGGATGCCCTCGGTACGTCCGATCGCATCCAACCCGAAATGTTGATTGCGTCGAATTTTGCGATCGCTACTACGGTCAATCAAAAGACGGTAGTGAAAGCGCCAGACTGGATGTACGTGCCGCGAGTATTGCCGTTAGCCGAAGGAGTGATTCGCCGCAGTTACACACCGTCTTTGGAGGGCGATCGAGTTGCCATAGCGATGGAATTTATCTCAGAAACCGACGCTGGGGAATACTTGGTGCGCGCCAAATATCCTTACGGAAAACTGTATTGTTACGAGCAAATTTGGCAGATTCCTACCTACGTTATTTTTGACCCTTACGAACCAGATTTGGAAGTGCGCTGTCTGCAAGAAAATCAATATGTTTTGCAGTCACCGACAGCGGAGGGACGTTACTGGATACCAGAAATTAATTTGTTTTTGGGTATTTGGTACGGAACCCGATTGGGTACAACTATGCACTGGTTGCGGTGGTGGGATTCAGCGGGAAATTTGCTGCTTTGGAGTTCGGAAAAATCGGAATTGGAACGACAAAGGGCTGAACAAGAAAGGCAAAGGGCCCAAAGTGCGATCGCCCAATTAGAAACTGAACGCCAGCGCAGCGAATCACTCGCGCGTCAACTTCGGGAATTGGGCATCGATCCGAATGCTTGAAATGCCTATTCCTGCGGGGATAGCGGCGCTTGATGCCCTTTTCTCGATTCATCAAAATTGCGGGAAGGGCGATCGGGCTATCTGGTATATCAATAACTTGAAGCATTAGACATCAATCTATTTCCTACGCCCTAGAACCCGGAGTACCGATGAAAGCAATTAAAGTGATGGCATCAAGTTGATTCTGCTTGGTGTGACTATGGGCGTGCTGGCTTCATTTAATCCTAAATCACACTCATAGTGTGTAGATTTTGGAGTGCAGTCACCGATATCTTGCTGATGTGGCAGAAAATCCAGAGCTAAAAAAATTTGGAGAGCAAGTTCGCAGGGTAAGAACATCAAAAGGCTTTTCCCAAGAAAAGTTAGCAGAACTAGCCGGACTGCACCGCAACTACATTGGTGGTATTGAGCGGGGTGAGAGGAACATAGCCCTGTTAAACATTTTGCGGTTAGCAAAAGCTTTAGGAGTATCGCCCAGCGAACTATTGCAGGAAATAGAGTAAATGCAATCACCCTATACGGGGCTTCCTGTCCAAGATTGGCAAGAGAAGACACGGGAACTCATAGATCAACACCCACTAGATCCACAAGAAATTTATGACGTGGTTATTCAAGTTTGGAGTGAAATTTTTCAATCAAGCATAACCAGCAGAGGCTACAAAATAGGAGTAAATTTATTCCCAACTCCCCAAATTATGGGCTTTTTTTTACATGAACTAATCCCATTAGAACTCGCCAGTAAATACCCCGGAATTTGGCGGCGCGATCGCAGCGCCATCGAAAAAGATATTGTTTACATCCCGAGCAATGACTTCTCAATTGAAATTAAAACTTCTTCAAGTAGTCGTAACACTTACGGCAATCGTAGTTATTCCCAACAAAGTGCCACAGGAGCAAAACCGAAGAAAGACAAGTCCGGCTATTATCTTGTAGTTAATTTCCAGAAATTCGATCCAAAAATTCAAAGTGTACAAACTCTACAGATTAATTTAGTTAGATTTGGATGGATAGATCGAGAAGATTGGCAAGGGCAAACAGCGGCCACTGGTCAGCAAGCTAAATTAAGCCCTGATGTAGAGCGATATAAGCTACTGCAATTGCCTATTAAGCAAGATTTACCCTCTTTAAAATAAAGATAATTGAGCTTCACTAATCTGCTTTTCTCTTAGAAAATTATCAATTCGGTTTGCTGCTAAATCGCAGTATTCCTGACAAATCTCAAATCCGATAATAGTGCGCTGCAAATCTAAAGCAACAACAGCCGTAGTTCCTGAACCCAGAAAAGGGTCTAAAATGATTTCATTTGGGTTGGATGAAGCTTTGATTATTCGCTGTATGACAGCACTAGGAAATTGAGCGGGGTGAGATGTTCGCTCTTTTGAGGCTCTATTTTTACCAGAAGTTACCTTGGGGAATTCCCAAACATCAGTCGGATTTTTGCCTTGGGAGTTGACTTTAATTTTGCCATTCTTTTTTTGATTAGGATATTTTACATTTGGATCGCGCACATCATCTAGGTTGAAGGTATAATCTTTATGGTTTTTCACATACCAAAGGAACTTTTCATTGCGCGGTGAAAAGAACTTACTACCAGCAACCCCAGCGCCATAGTGCCAGATAACTTCTTGGATGAGGTAAAAAGGAATTTTGTCCCAAAGTAGATAGGGAATGGGGATAGCTTTAGCTTGATTGGGAATTGATAGATACCCCAAGTTGAGCCAGAAAGCGCCGTTAGGAAGGATTAGCCGATAATTTTCACTGATCCAGCTTTCACACCAGTTCAAATATTTATCAAGTGGTAGTGTTTTTTCGTATTCTTTGCCAATGTTATAGGGGGGACTGGTGACAGTAAGATTCACGCATTCATCAGGGAGCTTTGACATTGCTTCTAAGCAGTCCATTTGATAAATGAGGCAGTTGGAGGCTTGGAAGTAGGGTTTACCTAAAAGATTTACTATGTCAGTTAAAAGCATGATTAAGTTGATGATGGTATAAATCTATATTGGCACAATTGTGCATTTTTTATTGATCAACTTACGAGGCAATTAAATTATGTATATTTCCTCTACTCGTCTTCCTAACTTCCCAACCATTACGCCAATTGCAACTGCACATTCTGCAACTTGCAAATAGCTTTCAAAACTTGCGCCAATTCGATCGATCGCCCTTTGTCAATCAAATTCAATTCCGGTAAAATCTGATAAGTGCAAGGATTTCCCCGCGTCAACCGCACAAACCGATAACTTTCGCCATTCGTCGTCAATCCCCAAACAGACGATTGCACCTGCAAACTCTTAAACGCATAAGTCAGCAATTGCGGTAAACCGGTCAAAGGGGCGATCCTCTTCGAGGGCTTCGCTAACGCACTATTTTTCGCCTCCACCACCAAAATCCAGAACTGCGCCGCCCCAATCTCCGCATCCGGCCCATTTACTGCGAGAATATCCAACCGCCCTTTAATTAAAGTATCTTCATCTTCAACCTCGATCGGAATGCTATCCTCCATAGTCAGCACCACAGGAATCTTAAAAAATCCCGTCAATCGCATTAACGGCGAAAGCGTTAAAAACTTCACCAATTCTTCAGAAACTTTCCCGGTTTCTAGGTAGCGCCAAAAATCATTGCTGATTTCCAAGAGTTGCTGCTGTTCAGAGTCTGTTAGAGGTTCCAGAGATAAAGACTCAGCAAAAGAACCTTCTGTTTGTCTTTCCAGTTTGAGAAGGCGGCGAACGTCATTTAACGAAAGTTGGCTGGCTTCTAAATTTTGGGTCATAGCTTTTGTGCGATCGGCTTTTCCTGTAAAATATATTATAGAGGCATTATAAGCTAATTTTGCCTGATACAATATTAATTGTCCCTCAACTCCACCGTCAACTCTACCTTAAATCTGCTATATTTTATGTGTACCAATTTCCCAGTCTTTCATCAAGGTTAATTAGTATGGATATCACTGTCACATTGAATCAAATTACATCTCTCAGTGTTGAAGACCGAATTAGGCTTGTACAAGCAATTTGGGATAGCATCGCAGCAGAGCAAGCTTACCCTAATCTTACAGAAGTACAAAAACAGGAACTAGATCGTCGGATTAGTGATAGCGAAGCTAATCCAGATGATGTAATGACCTGGGAAGAAATTAAAGCTTCGGTAAAAAGACGCTCATGAATTATGTGCTAGTGTTTCGGCCAGAAGTTCGTGAAGAACTCGATGGGGCCTACAGTTGGTACGAAAGTCAGCAACTAGAACTTGGCGACGATTTTTTGGACTGTGTGGACGAAATTTTAAATCGAATTTGCCAGATGCCAGAATCATATCCCGTTGTCTATCGTGATGTTAGACGGTGTGTGGTGCGACGCTTTCCCTATGCTGTTTACTATCGGATTGTGTCGAGTAGGGTGATTGTGACAGCAATTTTTCACAGTCGGAGAGATCCAAAAACGTGGCAAGTGCGAACATAAACAAATGTTTGCAATAGTATGTGCAGTCTTTGACTTGTATCATTCAATTAGATATGAGGTCGCCACAATGACTGAAATTACTCTCAACCCAACGGAACTAAAAGAAAGATTGAAAAGTGCGATCGTATAACGACTGCTCTATGCCTGTTCATTTAACAGAGCATTTAGAGCAAAATCACCATATCCCAGGAATATTTATCCTGAATTTCAAGCTGAATATCGGTCAAAACATTGAACTAATATTTCTGATTTATGAAGCATCATTTGATAATGAGTACCAAGATAGAATTTACAATTTACCAGTGCTATAGTTTTTAACACATCCCCAATACTTACAAAATTTCCCAACGTCTTAAGGAAAATAAACATACTTTTGCCCCAATTTATGCACACAATAGCTAAAAAGAGTAACTGAACTAAAAACTAACAGCGATGTCACAAGATACCATCGAATCAATTCTGCATGAAAAACGCCTATTCCCGCCCACGGCTGAATTCTCGGAAAAAGCACACGTCAAAAGCTTAGAAGAATACCGCGCCCTCTACGAAAAAGCGAAAGCCGACCCCCAAGCATTCTGGGCTGAACTCGCTACCCAAGAATTGCACTGGTTTCAAAAGTGGGATACCGTGCTCGACTGGCAGCCACCTGTTGCTAAATGGTTTGTCAATGGCAAAATTAACATTTCTTACAATTGTCTCGATCGCCATTTAACCACTTGGCGCAAAAACAAAGCCGCCCTGATCTGGGAAGGCGAACCCGGTGACTCCCGTACCCTGACTTACGCGCAACTCCACCGCGAAGTCTGTCAAATGGCGAATGTCATCAAAGATTTGGGTGTCCAAAAGGGCGATCGCGTCGGCATTTATATGCCCATGATTCCCGAAGCTGCGATCGCCATGCTAGCCTGTGCGAGAATCGGTGCAGTACACAGCGTAGTATTCGGCGGATTTAGCGCAGAAGCTTTGCGCGATCGCCTCAACGACGGCGAAGCAAAACTCGTCATCACCGCCGACGGTGGCTTCCGCAAAGATACCGCCGTCGGCCTCAAAGCACAAGTAGACAAAGCATTAGGAAATAATGCCGTACCAAGCGTTACCAACGTTCTCGTCGTCCAGCGTACCAAACAAGAAGTGCACATGGAACCAGGGCGCGATCATTGGTGGCACGATTTGCAAAAAGGTGCATCGGCAAATTGTCCCGCCGAACCGATGGATAGCGAAGATATGCTATTCGTACTCTACACCAGCGGCAGCACCGGCAAACCGAAAGGAGTCGTCCACACAATCGGTGGCTACAACCTTTATACCCACATAACAACCAAGTGGATATTCGACTTGCAAGATACCGATGTTTATTGGTGTACTGCCGATGTCGGCTGGATTACAGGCCACAGTTACATCCTCTACGGGCCACTTTCCAACGGTGCAACAACTTTAATGTATGAAGGTGCGCCCCGCACGTCCAATCCCGGCTGTTTTTGGGACGTAATTGAAAAATACGGTGTCACCGTTTTCTACACCGCACCAACAGCAATTCGCACCTTTATGAAAATGGGCGAACACTTGCCCAACGCGCGCAATTTGTCATCTTTACGATTGTTAGGAACCGTCGGCGAACCAATCAATCCCGAAGCTTGGATGTGGTATCAGCGCGTAATTGGTAACTCGAATTGTCCGATTGTTGATACTTGGTGGCAAACAGAAACAGGCGGAATTATGATTACCGCTTTGCCCGGTGCAATTCCCACAAAACCCGGTTCTGCAACCCTTCCATTCCCCGGAATTGTCGCCGATGTCGTTGACCAAGATGGCGAACCAGTAACTAATCAAAGCGGCGGTTATTTAGTTGTAAAACATCCTTGGCCGGGAATGATGCGTACACTTTACAACGATCCAGAGCGTTTCCGCCGCACTTATTGGGAATATTTGCACCCCAAAGATGGCGAATTTGTGTACTTTGCTGGAGACGGCGCGCACAAGGATAAAGATGGTTATTTCTGGGTAATGGGCCGCGTTGATGATGTGATTAATGTCGCCGGACACCGACTCGGCACGATGGAAGTTGAATCGGCTTTGGTATCGCATCCAGCGGTGGCGGAAGCTGCGGTTGTTGGCAAACCGGATGAGATTAAAGGTGAGGAAATTGTCGCTTTTGTGACGCTGGATAACTCGCAGCAGCCTAGCGACGCATTGGCTAAGGAGTTGAAGCAGCACGTTGTGAAGGAGATTGGGGCGATCGCCCGTCCCGGCGAAATTCGATTTACCGATGCTTTGCCGAAAACTCGCAGCGGTAAGATTATGCGCCGTTTGCTGCGTTCTTTAGCTGCCGGAGAAGAGGTTTCTGGGGATACTTCGACTTTGGAAGATCGGACTGTTTTGGATAAGTTGCGCGGCGGTTCCTAGGGGTATTTTTGCAACCGCAGATTTGAGCAGATGAACGCAGATGTGTTTTGATTTGCGTTCATCTGCGGTTTAATTATTAATTCAATTATTTACCGCGCCATAGATCAATACGGTTCACTTAACATTTTTTGTCCGCAGAGATCGCGCGTGAGAGAAATCGCAGAGATTATGACACTTATCGGTTAAGTCGCGCTGAGCAATTATCTTCTTAAGTGAACCGAAATATAACTGCTCTGAATTATCGGCGCTTGATTCCTTTAGTAAGTGTCGTATAACCCAGGATTAATTGTGATTTTAGTGGCTCAAAAAAGCTGTGTTACTTATTGAGTTTATGATGAATAATACATGAAAATACGTGGAGTTTTTGCCGGAATTAAGATATTTGTAGAATTTAAAATGAATTCAAAAACGCTTACAAATTACTACCTACCGCAACTTATTGAGCATCCAAAAATTTGGCATAATCAATATTTTTCTCATGAACCGCATCTTCGCGATTCGTTGTAAACTAATTGTATTAAAATGCAAGATTATGCTTGAGTTTCTGCTTCTGTAAAAATTGGCGGCCACAGTTCAGAAATTGGCAATTCCCAACCAGGGAAAAGTTCGGTAACAGTCAAATTATCTCCATTTGCCAGCACAATTGGTTCACCTTCCTGACGATAAACTGTTACAGTTTCTTCGTCTGGATCGATCAGAATTCCTACTTGTGCTCCGAGTGCGATAAAATTCAGAATCTTTTTTTCGAGAGGTTTTATGCGATCGCTTTGTGATTTAATTTCTACTACCAAGTCGGGGACTAATTCTCCGAAATAACGCGGACTTTGCCTGAGACGCGCGGCCCGCACAAAAGAAACATCGGGTGCTGTGAGGTTAGCATCAGGTAAAATAAAGCCACCTGCGGAGTCAAATATTCGGCCCAGACGGCGGGGATAAACCCAATTGGCGAGCAACCAAATGAAAATTACACCAATTTCGCTAGATACAATATCTGATGGGCCCACAATGATAATCTTCCCGCTTTCTAGTTCTAGTTGGTAATCTTGACCGGCTTCTTGGAAGGTTTTTTGGACTTTTTCTAAGTCTTTGATGGTCATCATATTGATTATTCCCTGGCCGAAAATGAGTTGCCGCAGCTACAGCTTTTGGCGGCATTGGGATTGTGATATCGGAAACCTCCGCCCATCAAGTCTTCTGAATAATCTAAGGTGAGTTCATTCAGATATTTTAAGTGCTGGGGGTCGATCGCAACTTGAACTCCCTCGGACTCGCATACAGCATCGCCTGGGGCTGGCGCATCGTCAAATGCCATTGTATAAGACAAACCGGAGCAGCCGCTCGATTCCACGCCCAGACGAAACAAAGCATTGGGGCTGCGATACTTTGACTTGAGGCGTTTTACTTCTGTGGCTGCTGTTTTGCTCAGATTAATCATGATTGGTAATTTGTAATTTGTAATTGAAATGTAGGGTGCGCAATGCGCACCTTACCAGGAGATTTTCTGGTAAGGTGCGCACCTTACCGAGAGTAAATTACTTCGCTTTTTCTGTGCGGGCATAATCGTCTTGAAACCGGATAATATCATCTTCTCCGAGATATTCGCCATTCTGCACTTCAATTAAAACCAGGGGGATAACTCCCGGATTTTCCAGACGGTGAGAAGTGCACTGCGGAACGTAGGTAGACTGATTTGTAAACAAAACTTGTTCACTTTCGCCACAAGTAACTTTTGCAGTACCAGAAACTACGATCCAATGTTCGCTGCGGTGGTGGTGCATTTGCAGGCTGAGGCGGTGTCCGGGATTAACTTCGATGCGCTTAATTTTATATCCTGGGCCTTCTTCTAGAGTCGTAAATGAGCCCCAAGGCCGCGATTCTGTGGCGGTTATTTCGTTGAGTGCTCCAGGTGCGTGCAGACTAGATAGTTTAGAAATTGCTTGAACTTGAACCATGTTTTGACTCCTTGAGGATTGCTTACTGAATCCTGTGGTAAACGACTTTGGGTTTGATATTAGCTAATTTATCCTGAAAACCGAACTCCGATCGCGCGAACCGGTTAGCGGACTGTAGATTTTTGCAGTTTTGCCTGTGAAAGCTCGATCGACGCACCTTAACCACCATAGCAAAATCATCACAGTAGTTGTCACCTGTTATGCGATCGATCGCCCAAATCTACATCAAATCTTCATCTACGGCGACTGGTTCTTTATTTAAGGGGGCATCTTGTAGGATTTACGGTTGTTTTGGAATGATTTAACCACAGAGGGCGCAGAGGGCGCAGAGTCGGAGAGGAGAGAGATGAATAATTGCGATACCAGCGGATTTGAGATGAACCCTAATCCAGCTTTTGAGACTGCTGTTGCAAAACTGTTAGCATCTCTTGATAGAAAGGCAGCCCTTGACTCTGACTATCGCTGGCGGTGGCTACGATTTGCAGGGTTTCGATCAGGGAGTACCGGGCTGCATCTACAATCAAATCGAGGAGGGGATGAATCCCGGAATCATTTTGCTGTGCTTGGGCGATCGCCTCGATATACGCAGCACGCACCTGGTTAGATACAATCACAATGGGATATCCGGCCCGCAACAGCAGGAGATTCATCAATAACCGCCCGGTTCGCCCGTTACCATCCCGAAACGGATGAATCGAAACAAAGCGAAGATGTGCTTCGGCTGCAAACTCTAGTGGATGCAACGATTTGATTTGATCGCTGTTAAGCCATTGGATAAATTCCGGCATTAAATCCGAAAGCAAATAATGAGGCGGATAGAGGTATTCGGTACCAGCGGCTTTGACATCTAACTGCCGATAACGTCCAGCTTCATCCGGCGCGATTGCTCTTATAATTAAGTTGTGAATTTGTTTAATTTCCCATTCACCGATCGCAGTGTCCGATCGCATTAAAGCTTCAATATAGTCGATCGCATCTCGATGTCCGATGACTTCTAGGTGTTCGCGCAAAGTTTTGCCACCGACAGTGATGCCAGTTTTTAGGACTAACTCAGTTTCGCGCTGCGTCAAGGTATTGCCCTCGATCGCGTTAGAATGATAAGTGAACCGCACATCGTAGAGTTTTTTCAATTCTGAAACCAGAGTCGGAGAAAGCGGGCGAAAGCTATCTAACCAGACTTTGAGGCGATCGACTTTTTGCAGTTTTTCAGAAAGATTCATCGCGGATGAGAAGGGAAAATGCTGGTGGAGGATGTCACCCAGACGTTGAGGATATAGTCGTACTAAGACTGCGATAAATTTATTTCTACAAAACAGGCAAGATGCCTGTTCCACAGAGACTAATGGAAGGCTAATTAACAATGTATCCGAATTGCTCATCTCTCTTCTCTTCCTCTGCGATCTGTGCGGACTCTGCGGTTAAAAAAATCCAAATATCAATTTATCATCAACAAACCGTTCTTTACTTATTTATGAACAGGCAATATACAATCCAATAGTGCGATAAACTCATTTCTCAAAAACAGGCAAGATGCCTGTTCCACAAAGACTAATGAAAAACCGATTAACAACATATCCGAATTGCTCATCTCTCCTCTCTTCCTCTGCGATCTGTGCGGACTCTGCGGTTAAAAAAATCCAAATATCAATTTATCATCAACAAGCCATTTTTTACTTATTTATGAACAGGCAATATACAATCCAATAGTGCGATAAACTCATTTCTCAAAAACAGACAAGATGCCTGTTCCACAAAGACTAATGAAAAACCGATTAACAACATATCCGAATTGCTCATCTCTCCTCTCTTCCT